>WFQA01000248.1 GCA_015487255.1 Paracoccaceae bacterium
AAGCGGATGTTACAATATGCTCCCATCAGCTTTAACCGGATGCGGCGGGGAAGGCCACAAGATGAATAAATGTTTTTAAAACAATTCCGGCCAGGGCAGATTTTAAGCGGCAAGCTTGACAAGGCCGGGCCGCTGTAGTGTGCTTGGCCCAGAGCAAGTCAGAAGGTTCCATGCCCCACGATCACTCCCAGCCCCATTCGCTCTTACCCTCCGACCCGGAGCTGCGCGCCCGTGCGCTGGAGACGATTTTGGTCAAAAAAGGGCTGGTGGACCCCGAGGCGTTGAGCGCGCTGATTGACATGTATCAAAACCGGATCGGCCCGCAAAACGGGGCGCAGGTGGTGGCACGGGCATGGGTGGAGCCGGCCTACAAGGCCCGCCTGCTGCAAGATGCCACCGGTGCGATTGGCGAGCTTGGCTATACGGGGCGGCAGGGCGAGCACATGGTGGCGGTGGAAAACACACCCGAGCGGCATAACCTGGTGGTCTGCACCCTGTGCTCCTGCTACCCGTGGCCGGTGCTTGGCATTCCGCCCGCATGGTATAAATCGGATGCTTACCGCAGCCGTGCCGTGCGCGAGCCGCGTGCGGTGCTAAAGGAGTTTGGCGTTAAATTGCTGGAGGGGCAAGCGGTGCGGGTGTGGGATTCGACCGCGGAGGTGCGTTATCTTGTGCTGCCCATGCGCCCGGCGGGCACCGGGGGCTGGGATGAGACCGCACTGGCAGCGTTGGTTTCGCGCAATGCCATGATCGGCACAGCACTTTGCGAGGCCCCGGCATGAGCCGGGTGCATGATATGGGCGGTCGCTTTGGTGACGGGGATATCCCCGACAAGGATGACGATATGGTTTTCCACGCGCCGTGGCATGCCAGGGCCATGGCCTGCACCCTTGCCGCCGGCGCACTTGGAGCGTGGAACATCGACAGCTCGCGCCACGCCCGCGAGCGGCTCACCCCGCAAGATTACAACCGGTTTTCCTATTACGAGAAATGGATGGCAGCACTGGCCAATCTGTTGGTCGAGCGCGGGATGATTGGCCCTGAAGATTTGGTGGGCAATGGCGTACCGGCTCCACTGTCAGACAAAGCCCTGCGCGCCAAGGATGTGAAGGCGGCCGTGGGGATGGTTGCCCCCTATACCCGTGCCAACGGCCCGGATGCCCTGTTCAAACCCGGTGACAGGGTGCGCACCGCCAGCTACCGCCCCAACCCGGTGAAGGGCGGGCATTCAAGGCTGCCAGCCTATGCGATGGGCCGGGTTGGCACGGTTATACTGGCGCATGGCAACCATGTGCTTCCCGACAGCAACGCGCATTTCCGCGGCGAATCCCCCGAGCCGCTCTATACGGTTGAATTCACCGCCGCAGCGCTCTGGCGGCAAGATGCCGAAGACAGGGGCGACAGCATGACCCTTGATCTGTGGCAATCCTATCTGGAGCCGGCATGAAGCAAACACCCCCCGCCCCGTTTGACGCCCCCTGGCACGGCCAGGCCTTCGCCCTTGCGGTGGCGCTGAATGAGGCTGGGTATTTTAGCTGGGCCGACTGGACCACGCTTTTTGGGGCCAGGCTTGAACAGGCCCGCAGCAATGGCCCGCTTGATGGCAGCGATGATTATTATACCGCCTGGATCGAGGCGCTGGAGTGCATGCTGGAGCAAAAAGGCATTGCGGATGAATCCTTGCTTACCGCTATGAAATCCAACTGGGTTGACGCGTTTTTGCAAACGCCCTACGGGCAGCCTGTCCACCCGGTGCTGCCAGCAGATTTATAGCAGAACCCTATCAAACAGACCGCCGAGCGAAGCGAGGCCACGGCCGTCGGCAAACACATTTTTTAAGCTTGCTTGAAAAATGCCACCGGTGCCGCTTGGTGATGCTTCAGGATTATTTTACTGCAGCGCCGCCGCTTGCACCTCGTTCGGGGACATAATCGAGCTGACGCTCGATCAGCCCCCTCTCTCGGCGCATTTCGGCTTCGCCTCAAGCCGCTTTCTGGCCATAGCTTTGCACCAGCTCGCGCAGGCTTTTGATGATATAACGTGCCGTCTCATCGCTCATCAAATAGCTGAAGTTCAACCGCACCCAGCCCGGTTTCAGTTCGTCATGCCCGGCCAGAATCTGGCAACGCAGATCGGCCGAGTTTTCCTTATCCACACCGAGCAACCTATGCCCATATGGCCCGGCACACGCGCAGCCGCCACGGGCCTGAATACCATAAAGCGCGCTCAAATCGCGGGTGATCTGCTCGCTATTGGCGATATTACCCGCCCCGTCGCGCACCAGCATCGAAAATATCGGCAGGCGCCGGGGGTGGTCAATCCCGAGCAGGGTCAGGTTCTCCAGCCCGCTCAGCCCGGCCCTGGCCATGATATTCAACTCCCGTTCGCGGGCGTCAATCGCGGCCTGCCCGATCACGTCTTTCACAATAAAGGCCAGAGCAGCGCGAATATCCCCCACGAGGTTTGGTGTGCCCGCCTCCTCTCTGGCCACCACATCATCAAGGTAGTCATGCCCCCAAGGCGAGACAAATCGCACCGTGCCGCCCCCCGGCTGGGTCGGGGTTGTGCGCCTGACCACCGATTGCCGGAGGATCATCACCCCCGAGCCACCCGGCCCGCCGGGGAACTTGTGCGTCGAGGCTACAACCACATCTTTTTGGGCATCGCTGCCCGTGGCCATGTCAATCGAGAGGTAAGGCGCACCGCCAGCGTAATCCCAAACAGAGACGCCACCATGTTGTTTTACCAGACGGCTCACGGCATCGGTATCAGTCAATATACCGGTCACATTCGAGGCGGCAGAAAAACTGCCGATCAGCAGGTCTGCGCCCGCGTGGGCTTTCAGGGTTGCCTCCAGAACCGCCAGATCCGGCCCGCCGGCCTCACCTTCGGGAATTTCGATCACCCTTGCCTTGCTTTCACGCCATGGCAACAGATTGGAGTGATGCTCATAGGGGCCAAGCAATACCACCGGGTTTTGCGCCTCCTCCACCCCGAGCAACCCGACAAGCCGGTTCAGCCCCGCCGTGGCTCCGGCTCCGGTGAAAATCACCGCGCATTCCTTAGCCCTGGTCAGGCGGGCGATCTCGGCCCGGGCCTCCTCGCGCAGCTGGTTGACATAGGCACCGCAGTAAGAGGCCTCGGTATGCGGGTTGGCATAATAGGGCAACACCCGCTCCAGCATGAAATCCTCAACCTGCCTGAGCGCGCGGCCAGAGGCGACATAATCAGCGTAAACCAGCGGCACCTTGCCGTGGCGACCGGGAAATTGCAGCCCTTCTCCGATTAGCCCGTCACGAATGGTTTTGATTTGGTCATTGCCGGCAAGCTGAGCGCGGAATTCTTTTAGCATCAAATTCTCCTTTTGACGATTTATGACCCACATTACTTGCGATAACTTACTCAGAATCATTGCCAATAGCCTTTTCTTTGTGTCATATGACCAAATGAATCTCAAACTGACCGATCATATTGACCACCTGATTCTGATGGCGCTGCAATCTGATGCCTCGCTTTCGCAACGTGACCTTGCCGAGCGGGTCGGCTTATCCCAAAACGCCTGCTGGCGGCGGCTGAAGGCGCTGCGAATGGCAGGCATCATCAAAGGCTCCACCGCCCGGCTTGACCGGGAAAAGCTCGGGCTGGGGCTGGTGGTGTTTGTGATGATCCGAACCCGCCACCACTCGGCGGCATGGCTAAAGACCTTCCGCCACCATGTTTCAAATCTGCCCGAGGTGGTCGATTTCTTCCGTATTGGCGGCGATTATGACTATATGCTCAAGGTCGTCACCCAGGATATGGCCAGCTATGACCAGGTGTATCAGCGCCTTATCGAGCGGGTGGAGCTGGATTCGGTGACCTCGTATTTCGCCATGGAAGCAATAGAAGAACAACGGCCAATTCCACTATAAACCCATCTGACGGCAGGCCCTCAAAGCCATGGCTTCAAGCACCGAAACTATGACTACTAACCTAGGTTAGTAGTCATGGTTAATCTTATGTATCCATTTGTTTTTATTGAGCTTATAGGGATAATACTGATTTATGGGTGCAAGGTTTTGCTCAGCTTCGATGCTCGCGATAAAAGGTAAACACCCCGGTGCCAGCCACAATGGCTATCCCGATCATGGTCCATAAATCCGGGTAATCCTGAAACACAAACACCCCCAGCAATATCGCCCAGATCAGCACCGTGTAGCGAAACGGCGAAACAAAGCCGATTTCGCCAAACCGCATGGCACTGACCGAAGCAACATAACCCACCAAAATAAAAATCGCCGCAAAAGCCAGTAAGGCAAAGCTGCCGGTTGATACCGGCTGCCATGGCTCAAAAGCAGCGCCGACACCCGCCACCAGCGTCACTCCGACCGCCGTGAACAACGCGGCAAATATCGACGGCGTGGCCGTGCTCAACCTCACCGCCATCAGGTCGCGCAGGGTCACAAACCCCACCGCCGCCAGGCCCCAAAGCGCAAAGCTGTTAAACTCATCACCACCGGGGCGGATGATGATCAGCACCCCGCCAAAGCCAACCAAAATCGCCAGATAGCGCCGCCAGCCCACCTTTTGCCCCAAAAAGATCGACCCCGCCAGCGTCACCGCCAATGGCAGGGATTGCAGAATCGCTGTCAGGCTGGCCAGCGGCATGTTGAACAGGGCGGTCAGGTAGCAATAGGTGGCCGCGATTTCGGCAAATGAGCGCCACAGGATGATCTTCATCTCCGCCCTGTCTGCCCGATAAAAAAGCTGCCCCTTGTAATAGGCAAACCCAGCCAGCAGCACAGAGGCAATCACCCCGCGCACAAACACCCCCTGTGCCAGCGCAATCTCCGCCGAGACCAGCTTCATCATCGTGTCATTGACCACATACCCCCCCATGGCGAGCATCATGAATATTGCGCCCTTGAGGTTGTCGCTCATGTTTTTCATCGGTGATTCCTGAAAGTATCAGCCAAGCGGTAGCAGGGTTTTTCCATCCCGTCACAAAAACTTGTCTTTGTCGCATTTACCCGAGGGAAAAACTCGTGTATTCGGAGAGCGGGCGCGGCAAACCCCGCGCAAAACCCGAAACAACCAATAAAGAGGGGGCCAAAATGGCTTTTGAACTACCCGATCTTCCCTATGCCCATGATGCGCTGGCCGCCGGTGGCATGTCCAAGGAAACCATGGAATACCACCATGACCTGCACCACAACGCCTATGTCACCAACGGCAACAAGCTGATCAAGGGCACCGAGTGGGAAGGCAAATCGCTGGAAGACATCATCACCGGCACCTATGCCGCTGGTTCAGTGGCCCAAAACGGTATTTTCAACAACGCCTCACAGCATTGGAATCACACGCAATTCTGGGAAATGATGGGACCATCGGGGCGCACAATGCCCTCCGAGCTGGAAAGCCGCATCACCGATGCCTTTGGCTCGGTTGACGAATTCAAAGTACAGTTTTCCGCTGCCGGCGCGGGGCAGTTCGGCTCTGGCTGGTGCTGGCTGGTGGTTGATAAAGACGGCACATTGAAGGTGACCAAAACCGAAAACGGCGTCAACCCGCTGTGCTTTGGCCAGACCGCGCTGTTGGGCTGTGATGTGTGGGAGCACTCCTATTACATCGATTTCCGCAATGCGCGGCCGAAATATCTCAGCAATTTTCTTGATAATCTGGTGAACTGGGAAAATGTCGCCGAGCGGCTGTCCAACGCCTGATTTCGCCGAAAAAACCGGGGCGCGCCAAGCCTAACCGGCGCGCCTTGAGGCCTCAAGCACGGCGATCAGCGCCGGAATGTTATCAACCACAATCAGGCTTTCCCTGAAACTCTGCTCGGCAAAGCCCTGGGCGATGAAGTGGTCGATCAGCTCCAGCAGTGGCTGCCAGAAACCATTGATATCAAGCAGGTAAATCGGCTTGTTGTGCAGGCCGAGCTGGCGCCATGTCAGCACCTCGAAAAGCTCGTCGAGCGAGCCGGCCCCGCCGGGCAGGGTGACCAACGCATCGGCATTCATGAACATCACCTTTTTGCGCTCATGCATGTTTTCGGTGACGATAAATTGCGTTAAATCACGCTTGCCGCGCTCCAGCGCCAGCAGATGCACCGGAATCACCCCGAAGGTCTGCCCGCCCGCCGCCTGCGCGCCATTGGCCACCGCCCCCATCAGCCCGATATCTCCCGCGCCATAGACCAGCCGCATATCGGCCCTGGCCAGCGCGCGGCCCAGCGCGGTGGCGGCTTGCTCGAAAGCCGGGTCATTGCCCATGCGCGAGCCGCAAAATACGCAGACGGAATATTGGCTCATTGGATATTGCCCGCATTGACCACCCATGAAACCGCACGACAGGTATCAAAATCAGGCGCACTGGCGCGGCGGCCATCCGCCAGCTCGGCATAAAAATCAAACCGGCAGGCCCCGCTGCCATCGCTGAAATTCACCACACGGTAATAATTGCCGCGCACTTCGCCCTCAGCAAAGCGGCTGCGAAACACCCCGCGGCGCTCGGCATTTACAGCGTAAAAGTTCAGCGGCATATCGGTGGTGTTGACAATATCCACCACCCGGTTTTGGCCATCGGGGGCAGATGGCAGCGTTGCCGCACAGCCCGCCAATACGGCCACTGCCAGCAGGCTCAAAGCAGTAATTTTCAAGATCGCCTCCCGCAAGTTCGCAGCCCAGAAAGCCATGAAAGCGCCGGGGGAGTCAAGCCGCTACTGGCAGTTCATCGCCCGCTCAAAAGCGCGGGGTTGCGAGGTGACCCCGATGGGCACGCTGGAAAGCCGCCCGCCCCGCACCCGGGTCAGCATCACCCGCTGCCAGCTGGCATCGGCGGTGATGATCTCGTCCCCCTGGCCGCAATTGCGCACCCCGCCGGAGATGAAATCCTCACCGATCCGGTGGTTGCTTAATCCGCCCAGCTCGGCGCTAAGCACCAGTTGACGGTTGAAATAGCCGAATATTTTAAGCACTTTGCCCAGATGCGGGGTTTCGATATAGGCAATCTCGACCCGCCCGTCGCCGTCAAAATCCCCCACCCCGACCGGGGCAAGCCAGCGATAGCGCGCGCCAATCGGCGGGGTCTGGGTGATCAGCCCTTCCACGCCATAAATCGCCAATGAGGCCCCGCGCTGCATATTGGTGCGCACGGTTATCACCTCGGGGCGGCCATCACCGTTGAGATCAGCCAGCAGCGGCTCGAGGTCTTCAAAAACATGGCCCTCGCCCACGTCGATTACCACCCGGCGCCGCTCAGGCCCGACCCGCAGGATCAGCTTGGTATATTCTACCTTGTCCCCCAGAATACCGTGATCATAAGCGCGGGTCGGCCCGCCGTAACGCGCAGAAATGATCTCCTGCGCCAGCACCACCGCCGGCTGCCCCAAAAGCACCAGTATCAAAGCCAATATCCGCATGAGCATCTCCCTTGCCCCCTCTATAGCAGCTTTATCAGGCATATTCACCCGGTAATCCTCCCGAAAAATAGTGGTGTTCACTGGTAGAATTTTCTTGGCATAATGACTGAGGAGATTTTGAATGAAAAAGAAGAAGTATAGCGACGCGCAAATAATGGGGATACTGAAGCAGGCCGAAAGCGGTGTGCCGGTATCTGAA
>WFQA01000249.1 GCA_015487255.1 Paracoccaceae bacterium
AGCTATAGTTGGCCACGCGCCGGGCCAAACCGCGTGGCCAACTATAGCTTTGCCCCCTTGACCCTTTCCCAAACCTCAATCATACCCCCTTGCTATGACTGATCTTAAAAACATCCGTAATTTCTCGATCGTGGCGCATATTGACCACGGCAAATCCACGCTGGCTGACCGGCTGATCCAAAGCACCGGCACGGTGGCGGACCGCGATATGCAGGCGCAGCTGCTGGACTCAATGGATATCGAGCGCGAGCGCGGCATTACCATCAAGGCCAACACGGTGCGCATTGATTACAAAGCCAAGGACGGGCAGGATTATGTGCTTAACCTGATCGACACGCCCGGCCATGTGGATTTTGCCTATGAGGTCAGCCGGAGCATGCGGGCGGTGGAAGGTTCGCTACTGGTGGTCGATGCGGCGCAAGGGGTGGAGGCGCAAACCCTGGCCAATGTGTATCAGGCAATCGAGGCGGATCACGAGATCGTGCCGGTGCTCAACAAGATCGACCTGCCGGCAGCGGAGCCGGAGCGGGTCTGTGAGCAGATCGAGGATGTGATCGGCATCGATGCCAGCGAGGCGGTGATGATCTCGGCCAAAACCGGCCTTGGCATCCCCGATGTGCTGGAGGCGATCGTCAACCGCCTGCCGCCGCCCGAAGGCAGGCATGATGCGCCGCTCAAAGCCATGCTGGTGGATAGCTGGTATGACCCTTATCTGGGTGTGGTGGTGCTGGTGCGGATCATTGACGGTGTGCTCAAAAAGGGTGACAAGATCAAGATGCTGGCGACAAACGCGACCTACCCGGTGGACCGGGTGGGGGTGTTCAAGCCCGAAATGGAACAGGTGGAGCGCCTTGGCCCCGGCGAGATCGGCTTTTTGACCGCGAGCATCAAGCAGGTGCGCGACACAAGGGTGGGTGATACCATTACGCATGATAAAAAAGGCACGGATGAGGCTTTGCCCGGCTTCAAGCCCGCGCAGCCGGTGGTGTTTTGCGGGCTGTTTCCGGTGGATAGCGCCGAGTTTGAAGACCTGCGCGAGAGTATCGAAAAGCTGGCATTGAATGATGCCTCCTTCAGCTACGAGACCGAAAGCTCGGCCGCGCTTGGCTTTGGCTTTCGCTGCGGTTTTCTAGGCTTGCTGCACCTTGAGGTGATCCGCGACCGGCTGGAGCGCGAATATGATATCGACCTGATCACCACCGCCCCTTCGGTGATTTACAAGATTTACCTGCGTGATGGCACGGTGGTGGAGTTGCACAATCCCGCGGATATGCCGGACCTGACCCTGGTGGACCATATCGAAGAGCCGCGCATCAAGGCCACCATTCTGGTGCCGGATGAATATTTGGGGGATGTGCTGAAGCTGTGTCAGGACCGGCGCGGCATCCAGATTGACCTGACCTATGCCGGCACCCGTGCCATGGTGGTGTATGATCTGCCGCTCAACGAAGTGGTGTTTGATTTTTATGACCGGCTGAAATCGGTCACCAAGGGCTATGCCAGCTTTGATTACAGCATGGAAGGCTATGCCGAAGACCAGTTGGTAAAGATGCAAATTCTGGTGAATGACGAGCCGGTGGATGCGCTTTCAACCATGGTCCACCGTGCCCGGGCCGAGGCGCGGGGGCGGGCGATGTGCGCCAAGCTCAAGGAACTGATCCCGCAGCATATGTTCAAAATCCCGATTCAGGCGGCGATTGGCGGGCGGATCATTGCCCGCGAGACCATCTCGGCCCTGCGCAAGGATGTTACGGCCAAATGCTATGGTGGTGACGCCACCCGCAAGCGCAAATTGCTCGACAAGCAGAAAAAAGGCAAAAAGAAAATGCGCGAGTTTGGCCGCGTCAGCATCCCGCAATCGGCGTTTATTTCGGCGTTGAAGATGGATGATTAAAGAAGTTTGGCACCCCCCCAAAAAAAGTGGCGTTTAAAAGTGGGGTTTAGAAGTGGAACTTTTGGAACATGCTGACTGGAGAGAATTTGGGTGGCACTAAAGCGTGGCAGATTGACTCTGCTAACATATTGAAAAGATTGGTAGCGGGAGAGGGACTTGAACCCCCGACACGCGGATTATGATTCCGCTGCTCTAACCACCTGAGCTACCCCGCCGGACCGAGGCCGTATTTAGGCCAGCATTGGCGGAGCGTCAAGCGCTTTAGCTCCAACCACACAATTTTCGTCTAAGTGCCAACTTTTTCACGCCCATGTGGCACAGAATTATCTATCACCGGCCCCAGCGGCACGACCCCGGTTGGGTTGATGCTTGGGTGGCTGCCATAATAATGTGCCTTTATGTGGTGCATATTCACCGTCTCCGCCACGCCCGGCTGCTGAAACAGCGCGCGCAGATAGCCCGATAGCGCCGGGTAGTCGGCTATCCGCTTCAGGTTGCATTTGAAATGCCCGACATAGACCGGATCAAAGCGCAGCAGCGTGGTGAACAGCCGCCAGTCGGCCTCGGTAATCGTGTTGCCACTCAAAAACCGCTGCTCAGCCAATATCCCCTCCAGCCAATCGAGGCTTTCAAACAACGGCACCACCGCCGCCTCATAAGCCTTCTGCGTGCTGGCAAACCCGGCCTTGTAAACCCCGTTGTTAACGGTGGAATATATCCGTGTGTTCAGCGCCTCGATCTCTTCGCGTTTATCTGCCGGGTAATAATCCCCCGCCTTTGCGCCCAGCTTGTCAAATGCGTTGTTGAACATGCGGATGATCTCTGCGCTTTCGTTGGAAACAATCGTTGCCTGCTTTTTATCCCACAACACCGGCACGGTGACCCGCCCGGTATAATCCGGGGCAGTCGCGGTATAGATTTGGTGCAGAAAATCCGCTTTATGCACCGGGTCCGGCACCACCCCGTCCGCTGGTGCAAAGCTCCAGCCGTTTTCGCCCATATACGGGTGCACCACCGAAACCGATATCATCGCCTCCAGCCCTTTCAACGCCCGAAAGATCATCGTGCGATGCGCCCAGGGGCAGGCATTGGAAACATAAAGGTGATAGCGCCCGGCCTGCGCCTCAAAGCCACCTACGCCACTTGGCCCGGCGCGGCCATCCGCCGTGACCCAGTTGCGAAACTGTGACGGTTTGCGCTTGAAATGGCCCTTGGTGGCTTTGGTGTCATACCATTGGTCCACCCATTTTCCTTCTATCAACAATCCCATGCTGCTCTCCTAAAACCGGCCTGATTTATAATCATCAAACGCATGCAAAATCTCTGCCCTTGTGTTCATTACAAAAGGCCCGCCGCGCGCCACCGGCTCATCCAGCCGCGCCCCGGCAATCAGCAAAAACCGCCCCGTGCCGCTGAGGGCCACCCGCGTTCCTTGCCCCAAAACGCCAATATGTTTTTGCGGCACCCCGGCGACCTCCCCCTCGATCACATAGATAAATCCATTATGGCCTTCCGGGATTTCCTGCCTGAAAGTGCCGTGCAGGGTTACATCAAGATAAAGCGGATTGGTTGCCGTGCCTTTCACCGCGCCAACAGTGCCCGCCTCCGTTTGCCCCGAGATCACCCGCACCTGACCATCCGCAAACGCCTCCAGCGGAATATCATCTCCCGCAAATTCCTGATAAGCCGGGGCCAGCATTTTATCTTTGGCGGGCAGGTTCACCCATAGCTGAAACCCGTGCAGCAGCCCTTGCTCCTGCTCGGGCATTTCCGAGTGCAATATCCCGCGCCCGGCGGTCATCCATTGCACCCCACCTGCCTCGATCACCCCTTTATGCCCGGCATTATCGCGGTGGCGCATTTTTCCGGCCATCATATAGGTTACGGTCTCGAACCCCCGGTGCGGGTGCTCGGGAAAGCCGCCGATATAATCATTTGGGTTATCGGATTCAAAGCTGTCGAGCAGCAAAAACGGGTCCAGCATCTCCAGTTCGGCTGAGCCGATAATCCGGGTCAGCCGCACCCCGTCGCCATCCGCCGCCGCCACACCCCGGATGGTTTTGATGATTTCACGTTGCATTTCAGGCCCCTTTTCCATGGTTATCGAGCGCATATACCCCACCCCCCATCGCCACCAGAAACAGCAAACCGCCGGTGATCGAGATGTTTTTCATAAATATGATCGACTGGATCTGATCGCCAAAATCCATATGAAAAATGATGGCTGTCAGCAGGGTGAAGCCAGCCAGACCCAGCGCCGCCAGCCGGGTTTGCCAGCCAATGATGATTGCCAGCCCGGCCCCGATTTCAAACAAAATCGTTGGGGTCAGCAAAAACCCGGGCACCCCAAAGGCCTCCATATACCCTTGCGTGCCCGCATAGGCGAAAATTTTGCCAAAGCCCGAAAGCACAAACATTATGGCAATCAAAGCCCGCCCAGTGGGCATGGCCAGTTTTTCTATCTGTTCCATTTTCTTTTCCTCATCCAATTGATTTCTGGCAATCTAAGTGTTGCATGATCGGCAATAAACAGTAATATATATAAATCATTGTTCTCTTACAGGAAACTATTATGGGTCAATTCGAAGAAATGGAAACCTTCACACGCATTGTGGAGGCCGGTGGTATCAGCCGGGCGGCAAGCCAGCTTGGGTTGGTCAAATCAGCGGTCAGCCGGCGGCTCAATGATCTTGAATCGCGCCTTGGCGTGCAGCTTTTGGCCCGCACGACCCGCCAGTCAAGCCTCACCGAGGCCGGGCGGCGCTATTATGAGCGCGCGGTGCAGGTGCTGGCGGACATGGCCGAAATCAACGCAG
>WFQA01000250.1 GCA_015487255.1 Paracoccaceae bacterium
CGGAAAACCACCAAAACCCGGGGCAGTTTTCCAACCGATGAAGCCGCCACCAAGCTGATCTATCTGGCCATCCGAAGTTTCGAGAGCAAAGGCAGGTGCGTCAGAGAATGGGTTGCCGCCCGCAATCAATTCGCTATCCTATACCCCGAGCCGTTCAACAAGTGACCCGTTTTAACCGCATGGGCCAGACCCCATACACAAAGTTTCGGATATTCCCCGCAATTTTGGAGAACTGTTTAAGCAATTCCGCTGATATAGGAAACTGCTTAGGCGGCGTATTATCCCTATTCTAAAAAGAAAGAATCCAGCAATATTAGGCATCACCTACTCGAATCACACAAGGTGATAAAATGCAAAAACAAATCTTCGACCCAAACCAAAACTACGCCCTAGGCGACCCCGCGCTTGATCTAATCGGCACACGGGAAAAGCTCGCCCAGTGGAGATGCCGCAATTATGGCCCCGCGTATGTGAAATTCGGAAAAAAGGTCATCTATCGGGGCGTTGATCTAAACGCTTGGGCTGAAGCCCACCGCATAACCCCGGACGCCACATAGCTATCCGCGTTCTTCGGCAATGCACACGTCTCTGATTTCACTGTGTCGGGCGAAGCCGTCTCCTGGACCGGCGGCACCGATTGGGGCTAGCCGAAGACGCGGCGCACCCGTCGGGCCTTGGTAGCCTTGACTACGCTATGGCAACCTGCCGGACCTCCACCGCCGAAGCGGCCGAGATTTGTAAGGTTGACGAGGCCGATATCATCAAAGCCGCCGAGTGGCTGGGCAAGCCAAAAGAAGATGGTTCGCGCCGCAAGGCCGTAACCGGCTATGAAAAAGGCATCATCTGGGGCAATGACAATTACCGCACCATTGGCGCTTTGCTCAACATCTCGTTGGCCACGGGCAATGTCGGTCGCGAAGGCGGCGGCTGCTGCCGGTTGGGCGGACACCAAGAGGGCTATTACCGCCCATCGGATGCCCATGTCGGCCGCCCTTCCACATATGTCGACCAGTTGCTGATTTCCGGCGGTGGCAAGGTGCAGCATATCTGGGCCTGCGACCACTATAAAACCACGCTGAATGCGGCACAATACAAGAGCGTGCATCGCAAGCGCGCCGCCTTGGTAAAAGACGCCATGGATGCCTCGGCAGCGGGCACCCGCGAGCAGCAGGTGGACGCGATTGTCGCCGCTGTAAATGCGGGCGGGTTGTTTATTGTAGATGTAGACATCATCCACAGCCAGATCGGGCAAAACGCCCATGTGGTGCTGCCGGCTTGTGAAAGCAACGAGATGAACCTCACCTCGATGAACGGCGAGCGCCGCTTGCGCCTGAGCGAAAAATACATGGATCGCTACGGCAACTCCAAGCCCGATTGCCTGATCGCGGCAGAACTGGCACAGGCCATGGAGCGCGTGTTGCGCGAAATGGGCGAGGATGCCTATGCCGATCAGTTCAAAGGCTATGATTGGGAAACCGAGGAAGACGCCTTTATGGATGGCTATAACGGCGGCAACCCCGAAGTGACCTATGACCGCTTGCGGGCTATGGGCAATAACGGTGTGCAGGAGCCGGTTCAGGGCTACGAGAACGGCAAGCTCATCGGCACCGACCGGCTTTATGCTGATGGTGTGTTTACCCGCCACGGCCGCGAAGATGGCAAAGCGCTGTTTCTCGCCGCCCAGTGGCGCGGTTTGCAGGCACCGGGCAAAGAGCAGGAGCGGTCCAGCTACAAGTTTTGGATCAACAATGTTCGCGCCAACATCTTCTGGCAAAACCAGTTCCTTGATAAGGATAACGACTTCATTCAGGACCGTTTCCCATATCCGTTCATCGAAATGAACGCCGACGACATGGCTGATCTCAGCTTGAATGCCGGTGATCTGATCGAAATTCATAACGAAAACGGTGCAACCCAGGGCATGGCGTATCCAACCGCTACCGCAAAGCGCGGCCAAGTTGCGATGGTGTTCGGCTCGCCTGCGGGTTCGCAAGGCAATGTGGTCAACCCGGGTGTGAATGAATTGGTTCTGCCGAATTACAAGCACACATGGGGTGATATCCGTAAACTTGCAGATGCAACGCCAAATGCGGCGCATGTTTCTTTCAAGTCCAAGGAATACACCAGCTAAACGTGGGTGCTATAACAAACCATGCGGGCAGTGTTATAGCTGCCCGTTTGCCTGTGTAAAGGGTATATTGGTTAGCGATGCTGAAGAAATGCCATGGGGGCAGACCATTGCTTATGTCTCTGACCCTAACGGATGTCTGGTCGAAATCTGCACCCCGGCGGCCCAATGAGCAAGGGTAGGGTTGAAGATTTTCTGGCGGATATCCGGGCCAGTGATTTCAGCAAATACGAGATTATCGAGGCCTGCCGCACCATCATGAAAGCCGCCGCGCCCGGACTTGACGAGCGGATTATTTATGGCGGTATAATGTTTCAGGTCAGGGGCAATGACATCGGCGGGGTGTTTGCCAGCAAACACCATGTTTCGTTTGAGTTTGGCAATGGATACTTGTTCAACGATCCGCAAAAGCAGCTTGAAGGCAAGGGCAAGTTTCGCCGGCATCTCAAGCTCAGGTCTTTGGCGGATATTGAAGAGAAAACACTGCCGGGCTTTGTTGCGCAGGCGCTTGCCGGCTGAGTCAGACTTTCAGGGTGCGACATTTTAACATTCCCTATGGTGGAGGGTTGACCCTCTAGCGGCTTGAGGTTTTATCGTGACCGGCAATCATCAGCCCGCCCGGCGGGTGTGCCATTGAAGGAGAGAAAAATGTTCAAAAATCTGTTGATCGCCGCCAGCCTGAGCACGGGCTTTGCCGCTTCGGCGCAGGCCCAGCCCATGGATGTGGCCAAAAATGCCGGCTGTGGTTGCTGTGGTGGCTGGATAGAGCAAATGCAGGCGGCCGGGTTTGAGGTTGCCGCTCGCAACATTTCCAACGAGGCGCTTTATGAGTTGAAGCTTTCACTGGGGATTGGTGAGGAAATGATGTCTTGCCATACGGCCAGTGTGGAGGGCTATAGCATAGAGGGCCATGTGCCGCTGGTTGATATCCGTCGCCTGCTCGTCGAGCGCCCCGATGCGGTTGGCCTTGCTGTGCCGGGCATGCCGGTTGGCTCTCCGGGCATGGAATACGGCGATATGAAAGACGCATATGATGTATTTCTAATCGGGCGAGATGGCAGCACGGAGGTTTTTGCTTCTTACGCAGGGAATTAGGGTGCGATAGAAAACCGTGTGTCGGTTTTGAGCTTTGCCAGCAACGTGGTTTTGCCGAGCGAAGCGAGGCCACCGCCGCCGGCCAGCCGTGTTTTCAGCTTTGCTGAAAACCGTGCCTTTTCCGAGTGGGGGCTTGCCCCCGCAGAGGAAAAGGCAAGCCTGTCGGTGAGGGCAGGATATTTTACTGCAGCGCCGCCGCGCGCGCCTCCTCGGCGACCTGAAGTCGGGAGCTGCGCTCCCTTTGTTCAGCCCACCTCGTCGGCGCGTGTCGTGCTGACGCACGACAGGTAAACCCTCTAGCCATAGCCAGAGGCGTTAATCTGGCCCAGCAGGCCGTTATCCACCAGCCTGCCAGGGCTGGTTCCGAACCAGCGTTGAAATTCGCGACTCATGTGGGATTGGTCCGCATAGCCAAACTCAAAAGCCACATCTCCCAACCCTCTGCCCATGGCAACTGCGCGTGCGGCTTTGCGCACCCGGGCCAGTGCCAGCTAGCGTATTGGGCTGCGTGTGGTGCGGCGCTTCAGGCATCGTTGCATCCGGCGCAAACCTACCCCGAGTTTGGCAGCGGCAGCCTGGACCGAACCGCCGTTTTCTCCCTGTATCTCCAGGCTGAGCAACGCGTCCTTGACCAACGGGTCAAGATGGGTGAACTGCGCGATCCTGTCCGCGATGCCGGGGCTGTCTGGCGGCAGGCCATGCATGGCTTTTAGCAGGCACATGGTGTTTATGCTGGTGCCAGGTTGCAAACGATAGCCTTTGAAATAGCTTGTCGCACTGATCCGGACCCCATAAGTGCCATCGTCAAGATCGGTGATCCGCCAGCTTGGTTTTACGTCGGGCGGGGCATGAAACAGCAGGTCGCGGCAGCCATCGGGCAAGACGGTGGCGGTTGCATCACGGCCATCCCCGGCCTGCCAAACCGCCAAAACAGGACCGCTCACAGCTTAAATTGCTGGTGGATGAATTGCAACGCCAGTTGCAGCCCGTCAGGCGCGATCCCGTGCCCGGTGCCTTTGGAAATATGGGTATAGGTCTCAAACCCGGCCTTGGTCAGCGCGTCGGCGGCTTCGGGCAGGGAGCTGGGCGGCACCACCTCGTCAGCGTCGCCGTGGATGAGCAGTATCGGCATTTTGCTTTTCATCTCAGCCGACAGCGCTTCGGGGGCGAGTAACCGCCCCGAAAACCCAACCACTCCGGCCAGCGGCTCATCGCGGCGCGGGGCCACATGCAGCGCCATCATTGTGCCTTGGGAAAACCCGACCAGCATGGTGTGGGCTGCATCCATCCCCTCGGCGGCCATGGTGTCATCGAGCCACTGATCAAGCAGCGCCACCGCCGCCGCCATGCCCTCGGCCGCCACCATCTCGCTGGAGCCATCCAGCCACGGTATCGGAAACCATTGATACCCCATCGGATTGCCGGTGCAGCGCTGCGGGGCATTGGGGGCATGAAAAACCACATCCGGCAGATGGTCCGCCAATGGCTCAGCCAGCCCGATCAGGTCGTTTCCATCCGCCCCGTAGCCGTGCAGAAACACCACCATATACTTGCCATCACCCGATTTCGCCGCCCGCCTTGGGCCTGTTAATGCAGCCATTCAGTTTATTCCTTCCCGATCCTTGATCACCCGGTAATAAGCCCAAAGCAGCCGCGCCGCAACCGCCCGCCACGGGGCCCAGGCTTCGGCCATTTGCCGCAATTCCTTATCTTTGGGGCGCGCGTCCAGCCCAAAAAGCACTTTGGCGGATTCCTGCAACGCCAAATCACCAGCGGCAAAAACATCGGCCCGCCCCAGGCTGAACATTGCATAAATTTCCGCTGTCCAGGTGCCGATCCCCTTGATCGCGGTGAACTCACGCACCACCGTTGCGGCGCGCTGGCGGCGCAAGGCTGCAAAATCGAGCCGACCTTCGGCCAGCGCCTTGGCGTATCTTGCCTTTTGCCTTGAAAGCCCAAGCGCGCGCAATGCCTCCACATCCAGCGCCATTATCCGTTCGGCCTCAATTGCCCCTGCCGCTTCCAGCCTGGCCCAAACCCCGCGCGCCGCCGCGACCGAGATCTGCTGCGAAACGATCGCCGAGAGCAGTGGCGCAAACCCGTCATCGCGCAGGCGCAAAGGCAGCGGCCCGGTGAGCGTAAGCGCATGTTTAAAGCACGGTTCACGCGCGGCCAGCCATGCGGCGCCCTTGGCCACATCGGCGTCAGTTCTGATTATGCCTTCATCCATTTTCGCCCCTCATTTTACCACTGGCCATCCGGAAGGCACGGGCATAGACAGTAAAGCATGACACATATCGTAAATGATGCAATGGCCAAGCGGAATCTGGCGGTGCTGATCGCCGCACAGGCGATATTGGGCAGCCAGATGGCGATCAGTTTTATTCTTGGCGGGCTGGCCGGGCAATATCTGTCCCCCAACCCGTGCCTCGCCACTTTGCCAATTTCACTGATTATCCTTGGTTCGATGCTGAGCGCGCCGGTGATGGCCACGGTGATGCAGAAATACGGCCGCCGCGCGGGTTTCATGCTGGGGGTTGTTGCCGGCGGATTGAGCGCCGCACTTCAGGTATATGCGCTTTACATCCGGTCTTTCGAGCTGTTTTTGGTTGGCGGGTTTCTGACTGGTATCTATATGTCCGCCCAGGGGTTTTATCGCTTTGCCGCCACTGATACGGCCTCGCCCGAGTTTATGCCCAAGGCGATTTCATGGGTGATGGCGGGGGGGTTGCTAGCTGCAATCATCGGGCCGCAACTGGTGAAGTTGACGCAGGACGCGCTGCCCGTGCCTTTTGCCGGGGCTTATCTGGCGGTGATTGTCATCAATATCATTGGCATATTCCTGTTCATGGCGCTGAATATTCCCAAGCCGGCGCCGGTTGAGCCGGGGCAAAGCGCGGGGCGCAGCATCACCCAGCTTTTGCGCACCCCGCAAATTGCTGTGGCGATCATCAGTGCCATGGTGGCTTATTCACTGATGAATCTGGTGATGACCTCCACCCCGCTGGCAGTGGTTGGTAACGGTTATCATACCAATCAGGCGGCGGATATCGTTTCGGCTCATGTGTTGGCCATGTATGTGCCGTCGTTTTTCACCGGGTATTTTATCTCATGGTTCGGGGTGCGTAAAGTGATTGCCGCCGGGCTTATCCTGCTGGCGGCTGCCGGGCTGACGGCGCTGAACGGGGTTGAGTTGGTAAACTTTTTCGGCGCGTTGATCCTGCTCGGGGTTGGCTGGAATTTTGCCTTTATCGGTGGCACGACCATGCTGGCGGAATCCCATACACCAGAAGAGCGCGGGCGCGTGCAGGGGCTGAATGATTTTCTGGTTTTTGGCATGGTCACTTTGGCCTCGCTTAGCTCTGGCGGGCTGATGAACTGCTCCGGGAGCAATGCGCTTGAGGGCTGGCAGGCGGTTAACCTGGCCATGCTGCCGCTGCTGGCACTGGCGGGTGGTGCGTTGATCTGGTTTGGAATCACACGCAATAAGCCCGAAATTTAGTGATAAGCTTGAGTTTGTCCTGTCGTGCTTTTTGCACGACACGCGCCGACGAGGTGTCCTGAACCAAGGGAGCGCAGATCCCGACTTCAGGCCGCCGAAGGAGGCGCGCGCCGCGGCACCGCAGTAAAATTCGCTGACATTCCGGCAAGCTTGCCTTTTCCTCTGCGGGGGCAAGCCCCCACTCGGAAAAGGCACTTTATCAGCAAAGCTGAACAGTGTCTGGCGACGCCGATGGCCTCGCTGTGCTCGGCGGCCCTCGCTGAAATGGCCCCTATTTTCACCAGCGCCCGGTCAGCCGTCTCCATTTTTGGCTTGCCATTCGCCGTGCCGGGGATTCCTCCAGCAAGCCCGCAGCGATGTTTTTGGGCCGTGTTTTTGCCTCGGCCAAGGTGGCATCAGCCCGCCAGCCTGCCAGAAGGGCAGGGGCGAGGTGGCGGGGCAGGTTGGAGCGATTGGCGCGCGCTTGGTTGAGCCGATCTATGGCCGAATTCACAATATCGCTGGCTGGCTCGGGCAGCGGCTTGCAGCCTCGGGCTTTAAGTGCAGGCACCGCGCGCAGCAGATTGGCCACGCCGGCCCCATAGGCGAAATCACGGATGACCGGCAGGGTTTCGGGCGTTGCACCAAGCACCCTTGCCGCCAGTCCCATCACCGTGCCGGAGGTGGCGTCGATATAGCTGTCAAATGCCTCCCGATCCGTATGGGGGGCGGTATAAAGGTCAAAATGCCGGGCTTTTATCAGCGTGATAAACAGGGTTTGGGGCAGGTTGTGGTCAAAGATCACCTCACGCAGGGCGGGCAGTATCTCGTGGCTGGTAGGCACCTCTCCGCGGTAGATATCGGTAATCGCATCATCCCACCAGCACAGGCGCATTTGTGCCACCAGTGGCTCACGGCTGGCCCAGGGCGCGCGGGCGATTTCCAGATTCACCGCATAAATCGCTATCAGGGCAGCGCGGCCTTCTGGTGGTGCAGCCTGGGCAGAGAGGTGACGGTCCGGGTCGCCTGCTTTCACCAGCTTTTCACAGGCGGTAAAGCTCATGCCGGTTCCATCAGGTAGACCACATAATCATATTCGCCAAAATGGGCATCATATAGCGCGATTTCAGCTTCGGTTTCGGCGAGCACAGCATCCATCACCGTGCTTTTCCCCCTGAGGCGGGCGATATTGGCGCGAAGGGCGTTGTAATAATCCTGCCAGCCTGTGCGCCCCAGTGGTTCGGCGTTGAGCACATGATAGCCGCTGGCCTCGATGCGCCCGGCAAGGCCGTTGAGGCTATCCATTTGCGGATAGGCCTTTCCCCAAAAGGCCTTGGCTTTTGCGCTTGGCTTCCCCAGCCAGACCACCTCGGAAAACCCTATTTTGCCGCCGGGGCGCAGGTGACCACGCCAGGCCTCCAGCGCGGTTTCCACTCCGGTGAAATAAACCGCCCCCGCGCACCAGATCAGGTCAAACCCGCCATCGACCCAGAGCATGTCTCCCACTCTGAAATCCGCCTGAAGCCCGCGCGCCCTGGCGGCATTGATAAACGCTTCCTGCGTATCAACCCCGACCAGTTCCACCCCCGGCAGGGCGCGCAGGATGGTCTCGCTATCCGCCCCCGAGCCGCAGGCGGCATCGAGCACCCGGCCCAGCGGCGGGGTGTCGGCGATCTCCAGCACATTGAGCAGGCTGTTGACACTGCCCGGCCCCTCGCGCGGCAGGCCGGCATACAGCTCCATGAAAGCTTCAAATTCTTCAGACATCCGGCGCGCCCCTTTCCTGATCCTTGATATCCGTCCGCCTGCCAGCGTCAATGCTTTTTATGCTGATGCGGCAAATCATGGGGCAGGCTTTGCATCATCAGCAAAGATCTGATCAAGGCCGGGGGCCAGCATCTTGTGTAGAAAATGCTCCACCTCCTCGCTGCCCCAGTGGGGGTTGTGATCCAGCCACCATGTAAGCACGCCAATAATGGCCGTAACGGTAAAATGCTCTGCCGCGTTGCTGGTGGTTTTGGAATGGGGCTTACCATGGGGCCGGCTTGCAAAATCCTTCTGCACCAGATCAAACAGGATTTTGCGGATATGCTTGACCGCCAGTTCTCCGCCTCTCTCTCCGGCAAGGGCGCGGTATAGCCGCCGGTCCATATCCACATGCTGGAATAGCAAGGTGACATAGCGCATCCGCCCCGCTCCACCTTGGGCAAGGGTGGCCTGCAAGGCCCGCTCCAGAGGCCGGAAAGCATCCAGAAACACCGCATCCTTGGCGGAATAATGCATATAGAAGGTGGAGCGCCCGATATTGGCGCGCTCCACCATATCCTGCACGCTGATCGCCTCATACCCCTTTTCAAGGATCAGCTCGACCAGCGCTGTGCGCAAGGCCTGCTTGGTGCGCTCTACGCGTCGATCCGGTTTTTTATTCATCTTTTCCTCCGTTATGGCAATGGTTATCACCCTTTGTCAGATATTGGACATTTCGACGGGTTTGTTCGTTGTAACCCTTTGCCTTGCTATATATTTATTCAGACACAATGTCCAATAACGGGCATTGAGTGCAAGGAGAACATCATGCCATATCTGATTACCGCCCATTCCACCAAGCCGGGTAAAGAGGCGCTTTACGAGCAATTTCTGGAGCAGCGCAAATTGTGGTTTGTCCGCAATCTTCCGGGCATTACCAGCTATCGGGTGTTTCGCACCGAGCAGCGCTTTGACCCCAGCGGGCAGGCCCCGAATGACATCCGCTTTACGGTCATGGCGATCATCGAATACGAGGGTGATCCCGAGGTGATGACCGCGCTTTATACCAGCGATAACTGGCTGAAATTCATGGATGAATATATCCATGTGCTGGAGGATGACGCGCCGCTTTATCTGGCCCATGAGGTGCAGGAAACCGGCAAGCTGAGTCGGGCGGCCTTTCAAGCAGAGGCCTGTAATTGCGCGGATACGGACGCCGCGTAAGAAGCTGGCTCAGAGGGTCTAAGCCTTTGGGGTATCGCGGATCAGCTTCCAGCGGATGGCGTCGAGCAGCGCCTGAAACGAGGCATCGACAATATTGGCCGAGACCCCAACGGTGGACCAGCGCTGCCCCGCGCTATCCTCTGAATCAATCAGCACCCTTGTGACCGCCTCGGTGCCGCCATTGGTGATGCGCACCTTGAAATCCACCAGCCGCATATCATTGATGATCTCCTGATAAGGCCCAAGGTCTTTGGCCAGCGCTTTTGCCAGCGCATTGACCGGCCCACTATCCTTGCCATGGATATCAAGGCTGTCAGAGACCGAAAGCCGCTTCACCCCGTCAACCTTGACCGCCACCACGGCTTCGGAAAGGGTCACCACCTTGTTGGCCTTGTTCTTGCGCCGCTCCACCGTAACCCGGTAACGCTTGACCTCGAAAAACTGCGGCAATTCACCCAGCACCTCGCGGGCCAGCAGCTCAAAGCTGGCTTGGGCGCTATCGTAGGCATAACCACGGTCTTCGCGCGCCTTTACCCGGTCCAGGATCTCCCCCAGCCTCGGGTCCCCCTTGGTGATTTTAATGCCCGCGTCCTTGAGCCGGGCGCGCAGGTTGCTCTGCCCGGCCTGGTTGGACATCGGCACCAAGCGGGCATTGCCCACGCTCTCGGGCGGGATATGCTCATAGGTTGTCGGGTCTTTCAGGATGGCGCTGGCATGCAGCCCCGCCTTATGGGTAAAGGCCGAGGCGCCAACATAGGCCGCACTCGGGTTTGGCACGCGGTTGAGGATGTCATCCAGCATACGCGAGAGCTTTGTCAGCCCCGCCAGCCGCGCCTTGGGCACGCCGATATCATAGCGGGTGCGGTATGGCTCCTTGAGCAGCAAGGTGGGGATCAGGGTGACAAGGTTGGCATTGCCGCAGCGCTCGCCCAGCCCATTGAGCGTGCCTTGAATTTGCCGCGCCCCGGCATCGACCGCCGCAAGGGTGTTGGCGGCGGCGTGCTCGGTATCATTATGGGTGTGAATGCCGATATGGTCGCCCGGCACACCCGCTTTGATGATGGCCTTGACGCCCGCCTTGATATCCTCGGGCAGCGCGCCGCCATTGGTATCACACAGCACCACCCAGCGGGCACCGGCGTGGTAGGCCTCAAGGCAGCATTTGAGGGCGTAATCGGGGTTGGCCTTATAGCCGTCAAAGAAATGCTCGGCGTCAAACAGCACCTCGCGGCCAAGGCTGCGCAGATGGGCAATGCTTTGGGAGATGTTCTCGATATTGACGGGCAGGTCGATACCAAGCGCGGTGGTGACATGAAAATCATGGGTCTTGCCGACAAGGCAAATCGCGGGGGTGCCGGCATTGGCGACCCCCGCCAGCACCTCGTCATTCGCCGCCGAGCGCCCGGCGCGCTTGGTCATGCCAAAGGCGGTGAAGGTGGCGGATTGCAGCTTCGGGGCCTTGTCGAAAAACTCGGAATCCGTCGGGTTGGCCCCCGGCCAGCCACCTTCGACATAGTCAATGCCAAGATCATCGAGCGCCAGCGCGATGCGGGTCTTGTCCTCGGCGGAGAAATCCACGCCCTGGGTTTGCTGGCCGTCGCGCAGAGTGGTGTCGTAGAGATAGAGGCGTTCACGCATAATATTCTCCGTAGGGTGCGTGGTCCCCACGCACCGTTGGCCAAACGCGGGATCGGTGCGTGGGGACCACGCACCCTACAAACACACCTCGCCCGGCTTGCCGGGCAGCGCCCGCCCCTCCCCCCGGGAGGGCGCTTTGAAACGCCGGGACTAGACGAATGGTTTTGCCAGCTATAACGGCGCGCTCAGCCAAACCCGAGCAAACGCCCCCCCAGGCTCGGGCGCTGCCCTGTGTTTGGGATAGGGTCATTTGAGGGCCTCCAGTTTGGCGGGGTCGAAGCTTGCTTCCAGTTCATAGGTCACATCTGTCTTGCCAATCATAAGCTTCACGCCCGCGCCCACAAGAGCCGCTTTAAGCCGATCGGCTTCTCCCCAATTTTTTTCTTCCCGCGCGGTTTTAAGCTGTCCTACAAGATTGTCGACAAGATACGCGCCTTCAACCACATGCGTTACATCCTGATGCAGCCCGTCTTCCCAATGCTCGCCAAAACCCAAAAGCTTGATGGACGCGAATAGACGTTCAAGCTGTTCTTTTTCCCCGCCCTTTGATAGCGCATGAAGCCGAGCAAAAGCCTTGGATGTGTTTAAATCATCCTTCAAAGCATCGAGAAAACCAACATCAGGGCGCATTGTCGACTCCACGCCCTGAAGTTGCTTTCTCCACTTCCTCAGCGTCGCCTCCGCCTCCCGCACCTTCTTCTCGGTCCAATCCATCGGCGAGCGATAATGCGTGCTCAGCAATACAAACCGTATCACCTCGCCCGGCACACCTTGCTCCAGCAAATCCCGCACCGTAAAGAAATTGCCCAAGCTTTTGGACATCTTCTTCCCCTCGACCTGCAACATCTCGTTATGCAGCCAATACCGCGCAAACTCCCCCGAAGGGTTGGCGCAGCAGCTTTGTGCGATCTCGTTTTCGTGGTGCGGGAATTGCAAATCCAGCCCGCCGCCGTGGATGTCA
>WFQA01000251.1 GCA_015487255.1 Paracoccaceae bacterium
CGCGCCCACCATATTGTCGGTGAGGATCGTGGCATATTGTTTGTCGGCGGTCACGGTGGTGATGATATCTGCTCCTTCCACCGCCTCCTGCGCCGAGCTGCAATGCTCGATCTCAAAGCCAAAACCAGCGAGGTTTTGCTGGCATTTTTCGATTGCCGTGTGGTCAATATCATAGAGCCGCAAATGGCTGATGCCGCAAATCGCCTTGAAGGCCAGCGCCTGGAACTCACCCTGCGCGCCATTGCCGATCATCGCCATTGTGCGGCTGCCTTTCGGGGCCAGATACTTGGCCGCCATGGCCGAGGTTGCCGCCGTGCGCAGGGCGGTCAGGATGGTCATCTCGCTCAAAAGCACCGGATAGCCGGTGGCCACATCGGCCAGCACCCCAAAGGCGGTTACTGTTTGCAGGCCCGATTTGGTGTTGCTCGGGTGGCCGTTAACGTATTTAAAACCATAAGAGACGCCGTCCGAGGTCGGCATCAGCTCGATCACCCCTTCTTTGGAATGCGCCGCCATGCGGGGGGATTTGTCAAAAACCTCCCAACGGCGAAAATCGGCTTCGATATAACCGGCCAGTTCGATCAGCAGGTTTTCCACGCCGATCTCCAGCACGATATTCATCATCTGCTCAACCGATACAAACGGCACGAGATTAAGGTTTTTCATGTCAATAACTCCGGGTTGCACGGTCAAATATCCGCCGGCCCATCAGGGAGGCGGTCAGGTCTACCATCAGCCGGGCGGTTTGGCCCCTGATATCCAAAAACGGGTTCAGCTCCACCAGATCAAGCGAGCTGACCAGCCCGCTATCATGCAGCAGCTCCATCACCAGATGTGCTTCGCGAAAGCTGGCCCCGCCGGGCACTGTGGTGCCCACAGCCGGGGCAATACCGGGGTCGAGGAAATCCACATCGAGGCTCACATGCAGCAGGCCACCCGCCGCCGTCACCTGCGCCAGAAAAGCGCGCAGCGGGGCGGCAATGCCATGCTCGTCAATGGCGCGCATATCAACGATATTGACCTTGGCCGCGCGCAGCGCCGCCTGCTCGGCCGGGTCAATCGAGCGCGCGCCGAGAATGCAAATATGGGCCGTATCCAGCGGGGTGAGGGCCGGAAAGCCCTCAAAGCCGGGTTGGCCGGTCAGGTAAGCCAAAGGGGTGCCGTGCAGGTTGCCGGACGTGGTGCTGATGGGGGTGTGGAAATCCGGGTGGGCATCGAGCCAGAGCACAAAGAGCGGGCGGTTTTGGGCCTTTGCATGGCGGGTCTGGCCCAGAATGGAGCCAAGCGAAAGGCTGTGATCGCCGCCCATGAAAATCGGAAACCGGTTGGCCGGGGCGGCTTTGGCCAGCGCTTCGGCCCAGCCAATGGTTTCGGCAAGGTGGTGGATATGGGGGTTGCTGTGGGGCCGGGCGGGGCGGGGTGCGGGCATGACATTGCCGATATCGGCCACCTCATGGCCAAGCTCGCGCAGCATTTCCGCCAAGCCGGCCACGCGGTAGGCATCGGGCCCCATCTGGCATCCGGGCTGCATCATGCCGGTGGCAACCGGTGCGCCAATAAGGGTGAATTGGGTGGGTTTCATGCTCGTCCCGATCTGTTTTGAGCAGGATGCGGGATGAATTAGATGGACAATAGCCTAATATTTGCGCAAATAAGGGGATGATTGGCCATAAAGACAGGAAAAGTGCGCAATATGGACAGTATTGATCAGCGTTTAATTGCCGCCCTGCGCCATAATGCCAGGGCACCGCTTGCCAGCCTTGCGGGGCTTGTCGGGGTGTCCCGCGCCACAATTCGCAGCCGGTTGGAAAGGCTGGAAGGCCGGGGCGAGATCATCGGTTATACTGTGGTCACCAAGGGGGATATCGCGGGCCGGCCGGTGCGCGGCTTGATGATGCTGGCGATCGAGGGGCGCGGTGCCGAGCGGATTGTGCGGCAGCTTACCGGCCTGCCCGAGGTGCAGGCGGTGCATACAACCAATGGCAAGTGGGATATGGTGGTGGAAATCGGGGTGGAAACCCTGATCGAGCTTGACCGGGTGCTGGCCGCCATCCGCAAATTTGACGGGGTGCAAAGCAGCGAGACCAGCATTTTGCTGGCCACGCGCAAGGTCGGCAAACCGGGTGCGGCTACCCGGCCTGGTTAAAACGGAATTTCGTCGTCGATCTGGCCACCTTGCGGGCCTGGTTGCGGGCCGCCACCATAATCGCCCCCACCCCCCTGGCCGCCACTTTGGCCACCGCCGCCCTCGTTACGGCCGCCAAGCATAACCAGCTTGCTGTCAAAACCCTGCAACACCACTTCGGTTGAGTAGCGGTCATTGCCGGATTGATCCTGCCATTTACGGGTTTGCAATTTGCCTTCAAGATATACGGTAGAGCCTTTGCGCAAGTATTGCTCACAGACCCGCACCAGACCTTCGGAAAAGATCGCCACCCGGTGCCATTCGGTTTTTTCCCGGTTCTCGCCGGTGTTTTTATCGCGCCAGCGCTCGGATGTGGCAACGCTGAGATTACAGACCTTGCCACCATTGTTGAAGGTGCGAATCTCCGGGTCCGCCCCTAGATTTCCAACGATAATCACTTTGTTCACACTGCCAGCCACGATATTCTCCCTATCCGAATCTGTTGCATCATTGTTAACCAACAATACCCGCGCTGACCACACAGATATATTCCTAACATTTGATTAAATTTGCCGGTATACTGGGTGGAAAACAAAAAAGGCAGGCAGGGTAAATGGGAGCGATCCGATATATATTCATCGCCATCAGCGTGGCCGGGCCGCTGGCAGCGCAGGAGGTGGATGTGAACACCCTGCAATTTCAAGGCAGTAACAGCATTATTGACAAATATAACGCCCGGCCGCTGGAGCCGGGTTCAATGCGAGAGAATCTCAACGCTTTGCGCCACCGGATATTGGCTGATCCGTTTCCGATTCCGCAGGTGGTGAATGAAGGTAGCTACTACCAAATGGCGATACGAGCGGCTGAGCGTTATGAAATCCCCAAACAGCTTTTCTTCAATCTGGTCACGGCCGAATCAAACTGGGACCCGGTTATCGTTTCTCCACGGGGCGCGATCGGGCTGGCGCAACTGATGCCGGGAACGGCCGAGGAACTGGGGGTGGACCCATGGGACGCGCTCGATAATCTCGATGGCGGCGCACGCTATCTGCGCCAGCAATATGAGCGGTTCGAAACATGGGAACTGGCGCTGGCCGCCTATAATGCCGGCCCAGGTGCGGTGAACCGCTATGGCGGGATTCCACCCTATCCAGAAACCGAGGAATACGTGGAAAAAATTCTAGAAGATCTAGTGCTGCCTTAGGGAAACTCTGAGCAACATGACTTTCGGCATGCGGCAGTTGTCGATTGCCGCCCGAATTCACGACACCAGCCGTTTTGCGTCCGTTTTTGCGACTGTTTTACCCTTGTTCCCCTGATCTCAGGCAGACTCCTCCTTCAAGCATCTTCGCGCGAGGTAGGGGTTGGCCAGCGCCATAAGGCTGAACATCTGTGCATCGTTTTTTGCCAACCCGTGATAGCGCACCTTGCGATAGCCGAACCGGCATTTGATGACGCGGAACACATGCTCGGCTTTGGCCCGCACGACGCCGTATTTCTTGTTGCGCTTCTTTTGCGAAGCCGACAAAACCCGCCCCGGCCTGCGCTTGTATTTTACCGCCCAAGCGGCCCCTCGCGCGCGGGCCGCCCTTGCGCGGCTTGGTGTAGTGCGGCGAAATCAGCGCCTCCAGCCGAGACCAGGGCACCAC
>WFQA01000252.1 GCA_015487255.1 Paracoccaceae bacterium
AAACCTGTGATCTGGTCAAAAAAGTTGGGTCAGCTACCACTGGGGCTGACCGCATATTTTCCTGATTGCAACCCTGAAATCCGTAGACTATACAGCCCTCAAGCACCCGTAGCTCAGCTGGATAGAGCGCTGCCCTCCGAAGGCAGAGGTCGCAGGTTCGAATCCTGCCGGGTGCACCACTTTTTATTTCTCACGCAGTTTCGCTGTGCTCACGTCTGCGATGGCGCGGCAAACGGTTGCTAGCCTGTGTGCGCTTGGGTGATGGCTAAGGGGCTTTCCCTTTAGGAGCTGTCTCTATATACCATCGGCGTAACTTCCTAACCAAGGGGTAGAGAATGGCCAATGTAGTTGTAGTCGGCGCGCAATGGGGCGACGAGGGCAAGGGTAAGATTGTGGATTGGCTGTCTGAGCGCGCCGATGTGATCGCGCGCTTTCAGGGCGGGCATAATGCCGGCCATACGTTGGTGATTGATGGCAAGGTTTATAAATTGAGCCTGCTGCCCAGCGGGATTGTGCGTGGTGGCAAGCTTTCTGTTATTGGCAATGGTGTGGTGCTGGACCCGTGGGCGTTGCAGCAGGAAATTGAAAAGCTGCGTGGGCAGGGGGTGGAGATTTCGCCCGATGTGCTGATGATCGCCGAAAATACCGCGCTGATCCTGCCGATCCATGGCGAACTGGACCGGGCGCGCGAACAGGTGAACTCGATTGCCAAAATCGGCACCACCGGGCGCGGTATTGGCCCGGCTTATGAGGATAAGGTCGGGCGGCGGGCGATCCGAGTGGCTGATCTGGCTGACGAAAAAACCCTTGATCTGCGAATCTCCCGCTTGCTGACCCACCATAACGCCCTGCGCAATGGTCTTGGGCTGGAGGAGATTGATGCCGGGGCGCTAAAGGCAAAGCTGCTGGCGATTGCGCCCAGTGTTTTGCCCTATGCGGCACCGGTCTGGAAGGTGCTGAATGAGAAACGCAAAGCCGGAAAGCGTATCCTTTTTGAAGGTGCGCAAGGCTCGCTGCTGGATGTCGATTTTGGCACTTATCCGTTTGTGACCTCCTCCACCACCACCGCCGGGATGGCGGCATCGGGCACCGGCATGGGGCCGGGGGCAGTGGATTTTGTGCTGGGGATTGTAAAGGCATATACCACGCGCGTTGGCGAGGGGCCATTTGCCTGCGAGCTGGATGACGAGGTTGGTGAGCATCTGGCCACCGTGGGGCGTGAAAAAGGCACCGTGACCGGGCGGGCGCGGCGCTGTGGCTGGTTTGATGCGGTATTGGTGCGGCAAACCTGCGCGATCAACGGGGTGAACGGCATTGCTTTCACCAAGCTTGATGTGCTCGACGGGCTAAAGGAGCTGAAAATCTGCGTGGCTTATGAGCTGGACGGCCAGCGGCTGGATTATTTGCCGACGGCTGCGGACCAGCAGGCGCGGGTGACTCCGGTTTACGAGACGATGAAAGGCTGGTCGGAAAGCACGGTCGGGGCGCGAAGCTGGAATGACCTGCCGGCGGAAGCGATCAAATATGTGCGCCGGGTGGAGGAGTTGATCGATTGCCCGGTGGCCATGCTTTCGACCTCGCCGGAGCGTGAAGATACGATCCTGGTGACCGACCCGTTTGCGGATTGATCGGGGAGGCAGGAAAAAATGGCGTTGCGGTGCTGTGGCCTCGCTTCGCCCGGTGTTAGCGGCGCGTTAAGGCAGCATGTGTGTTGAGCTTGCGCCCGCGCCGCGGTTTATAGCGTTTCGGCTTTAATGGCGGGGATGAGGGGGTGCCTTTTATGGGGTTGCCGCTAGTTTTTGGGCCATCTCCAGTGCGGTCATCATGCTGGAAGGGTCGGCAATGCCCTGGCCGGCTATGTCAAAGGCGGTGCCGTGGTCGGGGCTGGTGCGCACAAAGGGCAGGCCAAGGGTTATGTTAACCCCCTTTTCCAGCCCCATGTATTTAACCGGGATCAACCCCTGATCATGGTATTGCGCCACCACCACGTCAAATCTGCCGGTGCGTGCCAGCATGAAAACCGTATCACCGGGCCATGGGCCGGATACATCCAGCCCCTCGGCCTGCATGGCTTTTATCGCCGGGGTGATGATATTGATCTCCTCATCGCCAAAGCGCCCGCCTTCGCCCGCATGGGGGTTCAGCCCGGCAACCGCTATGCGCGGGGCCTTGACCCCCATCGCCCGCAGGCCCTTGTGCGCCAACCGGATCGCATGGATCTGGGCGTCAAAATCCGCGGCCTCAATCGCATCGCGCAGCGCCATATGGATGGTGACCAGCACGGTTTTGATACAGTCATTGGCCAGCATCATCGCGACTTCGGCCTTGGCGTGCTCAGCCAGTATCTCGGTATGGCCGGGGTAGCTGTGGCCCGCGGCTTTGAGCGCCTCTTTATGGATCGGGGCGGTGACGATGCCGCCAATCCTGCCGCTGAGCGCCAGTGCAATCCCCTTGGCGATGGCCAGATAGGCGGCTTGCCCCGCCCTGGCGGATACCCCGCCGATTGCTGGCAGGGTGGTGAGCGCGGATGTGGGCAGAAGGTTGAAGGCCCCCGGCCGGGTGTCGCTGATATTTTGCATTTCATGAACCGGCAGCGCAAAGGGTTTGGCGGCGCTGCGCAGCACCAGCGGGTCTCCCAAAATCGGAAAGGTTGACGGCTCTGGCAGGGCAGCCAGCGCTTTCAGGGTGATCTCGGGGCCGATGCCCGCCGGGTCGCCCATGGTGAGGGCCAGGGGCTTGCCGGGGGTTTTGCCGGGGTTTTTATCGCTCATAAACCTGATTAACGCGCGCTTAACCATGAGGGCAAGGAACAATTTGATCTTTATCCCTTCGGTAAGGAATCGGGGGCTATGGTGGCTGCGGGAAGTGGAATTAGTGGGGGCCGATATGGCTGGGAAACCGGGGGACAATATGCGCCCCATCATTATAAAACGTAAAAAGATCATCGCCGGTGGCCACCATGGTGGCGCATGGAAGGTGGCCTATGCGGATTTCGTAACCGCGATGATGGCGTTTTTTCTGCTGATGTGGCTGCTCAACGCCACCACGGAAGAGCAGCGCCAGGGGATCGCCGCCTATTTCAACCCCGGCATTCCGATCTTTGCCGAAGATGGCGGCGGCGCGGGCATATTTGGCGGCGAGACGGTTTTTTCGGAAGATAGCAAAACCAATGTGGAGGCGGGCACCGTGGGCGAGCAGGCCGAGGATGTGTCGGGCAATGACGGCTCCACCGGCACCTCGCCGCAGGACCCGGTGGGCGAGGGGGAGGTCTTGGACGCGCAATTCGCCGAGGTGGAAAACATGTTTCGCGGCAATACCGGGGAGAGCTGGGTCGAGGACCCGCTGCTCAAACATGTCTCCACACGGGTGACCGACGAGGGGCTGATCATCGATGTGTTCGATCTGCCTGACTCACCGCTTTACGAGCCGGGCACCAACCAGCCGACCGGAAAAATGTTTGCCCTGCTGGAGATGATCAGCCGGGTGCTGGGCACCGTGACCAATGAAATTGCCATCACCGGCAATATTGATAAGGAACCCGAGGTGGAAAACGCGCCGGACGGGTTTGCCCTGACCGGCGGACGGGCCTTGATCGCCAATACGATCATGGTCGAGCACGGCATTGCGCCACAGCGGTTTGCCCGGCTGACCGGGGCGTCTGATCGCAACCCGGCTGGCGAGGGCGCGCCAAGCTATCGCAACCGGCGGCTGGAGATCGTTCTGCTGCGGCAAGATCGGTAGGGTGGTTTTGATCCCTGTCGCGATGCCGGGCAAATACCGGAGGAACAATATTTAGTTACAATTTTGTCTGTTAGCCGCTTCTTAACTGTAGCGGGGCAAAGGTGGGGGCTGAACATGTAGTTTAGTTTGCGAAAAGGACTTTCGATGACCCTATCCTCCTCAATGAATGCAGGTGTATCCGGCCTGAATGTGAATGCCAGTAAGCTGGCGACGATTGCTGACAATATCGCCAATTCCAAAACCTTTGGCTATAAACGGGTGGATGCCGATTTCACCGCGATGACGCTGGGCAGCCGCGCCGGCGCTTATGTGGCGGGCGGGGCCAGGGTCTCGACCTTTCGCAATATTTCGACCCAGGGTTCATTGATCACCACCGCCAATTCGATGGATATCGCCATCGGTGGGCGCGGGTTCCTGCCGGTCACCCCTAGCTCTGCGCTGGCTGATACCAGCGCGGCGCTGCCGCTGCGCTTGGCCACCACCGGCTCGTTTCGCCCTGATGCCGAAGGGATATTAACCACCAATAGCGGCCTGGTGCTTATGGGCTGGCCAGCTGACCCGGATGGCACCTTTCCGCCTTTCCCCCGTGATAGCGCGGCGGGGCTGGAGCCGGTGAATATCGCTCAAAACCAGTTTGCCGCCAACCCGACCACCGAGATCCAGCTTGGCATCAACCTGCCCGCCACCGCCACACAGGCAGGCAGCACCGGAGATCCGTTTGACCTCTCGATCGAGTATTTTGATAACTTGGGCACCACCCAAACGATGACCGCCACCTTCACCCCGCAGGTGCCCGGTGTTGGGCAATCCAACCTGTGGACCATGGAAATTACCGATCTGGCCACCGGCCCGGCCCCGATTGCCGAATTTACCGTGCAGTTTGATGCCACCACCGCCACGGGTGGCTCGCTGTTGAGCGTGGTGCCGGTATTTGGCGGGGCCTATAATGCGGCCACCGGTGATTTGAATGTCACTTTTGATCGCGGGCCGGTGGATATCAATATCGGCCTGCTTGGTTCCAACAACCGCATGACCCAGCTCTCCAGCAATTTTGCACCGATCAATCTTTCGAAAAACGGGGCGCCGACCGGCAATGTGATCGGGGTTGAAATCGATAAAAACGGAGTTGTTTCCGCCAATTACGATAGCGGTTTCTCTAAAGAAATCTTCCGCGTGCCGCTGATCGATGTGGCCAATGCCAACGCGCTGGAGGCCCTGCCAAACCAGACCTATGCGCTGACCCGTGATAGCGGTGATATGTTCCTCTGGGATGCCGGCTCCGGCCCGACGGGTGAAACCATCGGTTATGCCCGCGAGGAAAGCACCACCGATATCGCCGGGGAGCTGACCGCGCTGATCCAGACCCAGCGCGCCTATTCCTCCAATGCAAAAATCATCCAGACCGTGGATGAGATGTTGCAGGAAACCACCAATATCAAGCGATAACAGCCAAGTGAAAGGGGCTAAGCCATGAGTATTACCGCCGCAATATCCAACGCCTATTCAGGGCTTACCTCTGTTTCGCGCATGGCCGAAACCGTGTCCAACAACGTGGCCAACGCGATGAACGAAAACTACGCCCGCCGGGCGGTGAATGCCGATCAGCGGGTGGTCGGGGGTGTGGGCATGGGGGTGAATGTCACCTCGATTGACCGCGCGCTTGATCTTTTGGCCACCTCGTCGCGGCGGGCGCGCGGGGCTTCATATGGCAATGCCAATACCCTGAGCGAGGCCAGCGGCCGCATGGCGCAAACCCTTGGCGCGCCCGGTGATGCCGGCGCGCTTGGCACCCGTATGCTGGATTTTGAAAATGCCATCCGCAATGCCGCTGATAACCCGGCCTCGGATTCGGCCCGCGAGCATCTTTTGAGCCAGGCCAAAAACCTGACCGGCACATTGAAAGGGATTTCGACCCAGACCATGGCCATACGCATGGATGCGGATGCGCAGATCGCCTCGCAGGTGCAAACGGTAAACGTGGCGCTGAAAAAGATCGAGGCGGTCAATACCGAGATCCGCCTGCGCGCCGGCAGTGGCAACACCGCCGCGCTGGAAGATGTGCGCAAAAAACTGATCGACGAGGTTTCAAGCATCATTCCGATCAAGCAAATCGCCCGCGATGGTGGTGTTGTGGCGCTTTATTCCGAAGGCGGCGCGGCGCTGATCGACGGGCAGGCCAACGAGCTTGGCTTCACCGCCACCCCGGTGATCACCCCCGATATGACCCTTGCCTCAGGCGCGCTTTCAGGGCTGACCTTGAATGGGCGGCCAATGAGCATCGGCACCGGTGCCGGCCAGCTTGAGGGCGGCACGCTGAGCGCGGCTTTTGAGGTGCGCGATGTAAAAGCCCCCGCTTTCAACGCCCGCATAGATGCGGTGGCGCGTGATCTGGTGGAGCGGTTCCAATCCACCACCACCGACCCGCGCCTTGCCGCTGGCGATGCCGGGCTGTTCACCGATAATGGCGCGGCATTTAACCCGGCAAATGAGCTGGCCCTTGCCCAGCGGCTGGAAATAAACGCCGCCGTGGACCCGGCCCAGGGCGGCGACCTGTGGCGCCTGCGCGATGGTATAAACGCCGTGCAAGGCCCGGCGGGGGATGACACCCAGTTGCGCCGCATGGTGGATGCGATGATGCTGGAGCGCACCCCAAGTGCCGCCACCGGGCTGGTCAGCCTTGTCAGCGCCACCGAGCTGTCGGAGGGGATTTCCGCATTGGTATCCGCGCAGGCGGCGCGAGACGAAAGCACCACGGCCTATAATGCCGGGCAGTTTGACATATTGCGCGAGAGCGAGCTGGGGCTGACCGGGGTTGATACCGATTATGAAATGCAGCAGCTGATCATGATCGAGCAAGCTTACGCGGCCAATGCGAGGGTGATTTCAACCGCTGACCAGCTCATGCAAACCCTGTTGGAGATTTAGATGTATACCGGTGTTTCCAATCTTGCTTCTTTTATGCAAATGGCACGAACCAATGTGCAGGCCAAGCTGGCAATGAACAGCGCGGGCCAAGAGGTGGCCTCGGGCCGCAAGTCGGACCTCGTGCAAGCCACGGGTGGTGATTTTGGCCCACTTTTCGCGCTGGAGCGCAACCTCAGCCAGCTTGAAATGCGGGCGGTCACCATAAGGGACGCCTCCGCCAAGGCCGCGGCGAGCCAACTCAACATGGCCAATATTCAGGATGTTTTGTCCGGTTACGGTGCCGAGCTTCTGGGCGCGACCG
>WFQA01000253.1 GCA_015487255.1 Paracoccaceae bacterium
CCGAGACCCTGCTGCGGCTTGATATCGGCGAGGCCAGCGGCAGGTTTGAAGCCGGCGCGGTGGTGAATGCGGTGGTGAGCGGGCAGGACGAGCGCTTTCACCTGACGCAGCTGACCGTGGCCGGGCAGGCCATGAGCATGCCAGCTTCAGCCTTGCATACCGGTCAGCCTCTGCGCCTGCGGATCAGGGCGAGGGATGTGGCCATCGCTGTGCAGCGCCCCGAGGGGCTGAGCATTCGTAATATTTTAAGCGGGGGGATACTGGAAATAGTGCAGGAGGCGGATACTGCCTTTGCCGAGGTGCTGCTGGATATTGGCGAGGGGCAGCGGCTGCGGGCGCGGGTGACGCGGGCTTCGGTGGCGGAACTGGAACTGGCCGTGGGGCAGCGGGTGTTTGCATTGATCAAAAGCATCTCGTTTGACCGGCGGGTCTTGCCGAAAACTCAAGCCGGTGCCAATGGATGATGCGCAATATCGGCCCAGATCGGCATATGGTCCGACGCACGCCGTGCAGCCTCGCAATTATGCACACCGCTGTTTTCAAAGCTCAGCTCCCGGCTGACGGCGATTTTATCCAGTCCGACCACGGGTTTGACACTCGGAAAGCTGTGCCCCGGCGTGTGCAGGTCAAATTGCGCGTCAAGCGCTGAAAGGTTGCGCCCGGCGCGGCTCCACTCGTTGAAATCCCCCATGATCAGGGTTGGCTTGGGGGCGAGGCGCGCCAAAAACCACGCGATCCGCGCCACCTGCGCCTGCCGGGCGCGGCGCAACAGCGCCAGATGCACCCCGACCACCCGCAGATCGGGCAGATCAACCACCACCGCGCCGCGCGGCTCCAGCCCCGGCAGGGCAAGCGTGTGCACGTCATCCACCCTGCTGCCCCGGCGCAGCAAAATCGCATTGCCATGCCAGCCGATGCTCTCGGGGCGTTGGGCCAGTTCCACGATCTCCAGATCGGTGTTTTCAGCCAACAGCTGGCGCGGAATGCTGGAAGCACGGCGGCCAAAACGGCGGTCCACCTCTTGCAGGGCCACGATATCGGCATCAATCGCGGTGAGCACCGAAAGCACACGCGAAGGGTCGCGCCGGTAATCAAGCCCAACGCTTTTGCGGATATTATAGCTGGCAACCCGGGTCATATTTCTCTCCTCAAAGCAAAATATATGCAGTTCGGGCCGGTTTTGAAGGGGGGTGTCCCTTGCCCGCCTTGGTGTGCGGGCCTATCTTTACAGTGAAAGGGATGTGCGGATGAAGCTTTCGCGGCAGAATTTCATCGTCTATCTGATCTGGTTTTTCCTGAGCATTCAGACGGTTATCATGCTTTGGCTTGGGCATTGGAACGAGGCTTTTGTCGTTGCATTCACCCTTGGGTTAACCTTTTTACCCATGGTTTTCGAGGAGCGTCTGGGTATCAAGCTGCCCATCACCTTTGCGGCAATGATCGTAATTTTCATGTTTGCCACCCTGTTTCTGGGGGAGATCAGCGATTTTTATGAAAAATACTGGTGGTGGGATCTGGTGCTGCATAGCGGCTCGGCCATTGGCTTTGGGCTGATCGGCTTTGTGCTGGTTTTTATGCTGTTTCAGGGTGACCGCTACGCTGCCCCGCCGCTGGCACTGGCTTTTCTTTCCTTCGCCATTGCGGTGAGCATCGGCACGCTCTGGGAGATATTTGAATTTGCCATGGACAGTTTTTTCAACCTGAACATGCAGAAATCCGGGCTGAAAGACACGATGTGGGATATGATCGTCAACACGATTGGTGCCAGTATCGGGGCCATTGCCGGGCATCATTATCTGCAAGGGCGGCGCTTTGCCGGGCTTTCACGGCTGATCGACCAATTCGTAAAGGCCAACAAGAAGTTTTTCCGCAAAAACAAATAATCAGGTGCCGATCTCCAGCACCATGGTTGTGGCCGCTGAAAAGCCAAAGATATGGCGCAGCGGGCCGAGTTGCGCGGTGCCGGTGGGCTTGAAGCCAAACCGCTGGTAAAGCGCACGGGCGCGGGGGTTGCTGTCAATCACATCCAGCGTGACCTTGGCCCGGCCCTGCGCTTTGGCGGTTTCGATAATGGCCTTGAGCAGCGCTGTGCCCACCCCTTTGCCGCGCCCCGATGCATCAACGCAAATACCGTCCATTTGCAGGGTATCCCTGGGCGCATTGCGCTCAAGCAGCAGCAAAAACGGCAGCCGCCACAGGGTGCCAAAGCCATAATGCCGCCATAGCGCGCCCAGCCCGCCCTGGCTAAAGCCGTTTGCTCCCCGTTTGAAAGCGGCAATGCCGATCAGCCGGCCATCGAGCACCGCGCTGATCACCGCTTCGGGGTTTACGGTGGCCGCAAAAAACCCAACGCCGCGCGCCTCTGGTCCCATCAGCTTGCCCAGCTTTGGCCCGAAGGCCTGCCAGTAAAGCCGGGCAGCATCATGGTGATGCGCGGGCAACAAACCGGGGGAGATGGTAAAGGCCATCTACAAGCTGGCGTCGAGGGCTTTGAGGATCGCATCGCCCATCTCGCTGGTCGAGGCCGGTTTGCCCTCACCCTTTTGCATCAGGTCCGCGGTGCGGATACCGTCGGCCAGCACCTGCTCCACCGCCGCTTCCAGCCGGTCGGCCTCGGCGCCAAGGTCAAACGAATAGCGCAGCGCCATGGCAAAGCTGAGAATACAGGCCGAAGGGTTGGCCAGCCCCTGCCCGGAGATATCGGGCGCCGAGCCATGCACCGGCTCGTAAAGCGCTTTCGGGCGGCCATTGGCCATTGGCGCGCCAAGGCTGGCCGAGGGCAGCATGCCAAGCGAGCCGGTGAGCATCGCCGCCACATCGCTAAGCAGGTCGCCAAACAGGTTGTCGGTGACGATCACGTCAAATTGCTTGGGGTTGCGCACCAGTTGCATGCCGCCATTATCCGCATACATGTGCGAAAGCTCGATATCGGGATAATCGGCATCATGCACCGCCTGCACCACCTCGCGCCACAGAATGCCGCTTTCCATCACATTGGCCTTTTCCATCGAGCAAACCCGGCCACCGCGCTTGCGCGCCAGCTCAAACGCCGCCCGTGCCACCCGGTCGATCTCGCTCTCGGTATAGCGCTGGGTGTTGATCCCCACCCGCTGGCCGTCTTCCTCGAATATCCCGCGCGGCTCGCCAAAATAGCTGCCCGAGGTCAACTCGCGCACGATCATGATATCAAGCCCGGCGATCAGCTCTTTTTTCAGGCTGGAAAAATCCGCCAATGCATCAAAGCATTGCGCCGGGCGCAGGTTGGCAAACAGGTCCATCTCCTTGCGCAAGCGCAACAGCCCGCGCTCGGGTTTGACGCTGAAATCAAGCTCGTCATAAGCCGGGCCGCCAACCGCGCCAAGCAATACCGCATCAACCGCTTGCGCCTTTTGCATGGTGGCATCGCTCAACGGCGCGCCATGGGCATCATAGGCCGCGCCGCCAACCAGGTCTTCGGATATCTCAAAGCCCAGCCCGCGCCTGGCCTCATACCACCCGATGATCTTCTTGACCTCGTCCATCACTTCGGGGCCAATGCCGTCTCCGGCGAGAATAAGTATCGAGGGGGTGCTCATGGTGCTTTCCTTTGCCAAAAAATCTCCCCCCTCGGGTATCGCTTTGGCCGCGAATGGTCAAGCATCGCAGAGCGGAATGACCATCTTGGCCAGCAAATCATAAACCCGGCGGATGCGCGGGGTCTGGCGCAGGGCCTTGGCCGCCACCAGCCAGACCGGCAGGGTGGCCATGGGCAAGCCGGGCAGCACCTGCACCATACCGGGCGTGGCCTGCCCAAGGCGCAACTGCGTGGCCCCGATACCGCCGCCCGCCTTGACCAGCTCCCAATAGGTGGCCTGATCATCACAGCGCAGGGCAAAATCCTCACGCACGCGGGTTATGCCGAGGCGCTGCATCGAGTCTATGATCAGGGGGTTTTGATCAAAGCCAACAAAATCATGCCCGGCCATATCCTCAAAGCCCTTGGGCGTGCCACGGGTTTTCAGATAGTCTTTATGGGCAAACAACCCGGTCTTGATCTCGCCAAGCTTGCGGGCGATCACATCCTCCTGCGTCGGACGATACATGCGGATGGCAATATCGGCCTCGCGAAACAGCAGGTTTTCAGTGGAATCATTCGGAGCCAGTTCAAGCTGGATCTCCGGCTCGGCACGGCGGATGCCGGTCAGGATCGGCGGCAGGGAATAGTGGGAAAATACCTTGGAAGCGGTGATGCGCACCGTGCCTTTCAGGCTTTGTGACTGGCCAGCGGCGGCCAGTGCCAAGCGCCGTGCCGCGTCTTGCATCTCCAACGCAGCGGGATAGAGCGCCAGTCCGGCCTCATTCAGCACCAGACCACGCGGCTGGCGGGTAAACAGGCTGCTGCCCAGCGCCGCTTCGGCCGCTCGCACCTGCCGCCCCAATGTGGGCTGGCTCTGCCCAAGCGCCCGCGCCGCCGCCGAAAGCGAGCCAGCCTCGGCAACAGCGGTAAAGGCCTGCAACAGGGACCAATCAAGGGTTTTTAGCTTATCCATTCAATAATGAATAGCAGATGATTGAATTATGGCAATTCATATTCGCAGATAAATGGATAGATTAAAGACAGCAAAAAGGAGAATGTGATGAAAAATAGGGTTTTGATATTGGGTGCCTCGGGCGGGTTTGGCGGAAATTGCGCCAAAGCCTTTGCCAATGCGGGCTGGGAAGTGCGCAAATTCAAGCGCGGGCAGCAGGACATGAGCGAGGCCGCCAAGGGGGTGGATGTGATTGTCAACGGCTTGAACCCGCCAAATTACAAGGGCTGGGTGACCGAACTGCCAAAGATCGCGCGGCAGGTTTCAGCGGCGGCCAAGGCCAGCGGGGCCAGCATCATCCAGCCCGGCAATGTCTATAATTTTGGCGACCAGCCCGGCGAGTGGGACGAGCACACCCCCCATTCCGCCACCACCAAAAAGGGCAAGGCCCGCATTGAAATGGAGCGGATATTGCGCGACGCCAGTGAAAAAGATGATGTGCAGGTCATCATCCTGCGGGCGGGGGATTTCATCAACACAAAATCCGGCTCCGGCTCCAGCTTTTTCGAGTTTCTGAGCAAGCCGCTGGCCAAGGGTAAATTCACCTATCCGGGCCGGGCAGACGCGGCCCATGCCTGGGCGTTTTTGCCCGATCTGGCGCGGGCGGCTGTGGGGCTGGCTGAAATGCGCGCCCAGCTTGGCGGCTTTGAGGATGTGCCGTTTCAGGGGCATAATTTTACCGGCGAGGAATTGCGCAAGGCATTAAGCGCGCATACCGGGCGTGAGATCAGGCTCGCGGGCTTTCCTTGGATGACGATGAAGCTGCTATCGCCGTTTTGGGGGCTGGCCCGCGAAATGCAGGAGATGCGTTACCTCTGGAATGTGCCGCATAGCGTAAGCGGAGCGCGGCTCAAGCAGCTTTTGCCGGATTTCAAAGTGACAAAGGTTGAGGAGATGCTCAGGCAAGCCGTTTAATGCCGCATCCACACATCATAACGGGTGGATTTACCCAGGATCTGGTGCGAGGGCGCGGGCAGCCCCGCAGGCAGCCCCGCCTTGCGCGGCCATTTCAGTACCACACGGTTTTGCGCGGCCCCGAGCGCCACCTGTATCAGCTCAAGCGCATCCGGGTCCGCCCCGACAATCGCCCGCAACTGCCGCATCTCCTGCTTGACCAGTGCCGAGTTGCCCCGTGGCGGATGCATCGGGTCCACCAAAACCACTTCGGGTTTCAGCGATGGCAGCAGGGTTTTGGCATCACCGAATATCAGGGTCATGCGCGAGGCAATCTCGGCCATATCGCTATCCCGCGCCTTTTCCAGCGCCTTTTCCAGCAGCGCATGCAGGGGCTTTGAGCGCTCGACCAGCACCACCTCGGCCCCCAATGAGGCCAGCAAAAAGGCATCCCGCCCCAGCCCGGCCGTGGCATCGACCACCCGTGGGCAAATACCCTTTTTCAGCCCCGCCGCCCTGGGCAGGTCTTGCCCGCGCCCACCGCCAAAATGCCGCCGGTGCGCCACCGCGCCGGAGGTGAAATCTATCTCCAGCTCAGCCATGCTCGCGCTTGGCCAGCTGCACTTCACGCTCCAATGCGTTCAGAAAATTACTGCGGTCAGCCTTGGAAAACGGCTTGCCGCTGCCCTGCCGGAAAGGGTCCGCCGCGCGCAGATCGGCCATCAGATCACGCATCGCCAGTTGATTGCCGATATTGGCCCGGGTGAACGCATCACCATTATGGCGCAGCGCCCGCCCGCCGGCCTCGAGGCACTTGGCCGCCAGCGGGATATCGCCAGTAATGCAAATATCACCCGGCTTGATGCGATCCGCGATCCACATGTCAGCCACATCGGGGCCGTCATCAACCACCACAATCTCCACCAATGGGTGCGGGTTGGGCCGCAGCCCGCCGTTGGACACAATATAAA
>WFQA01000254.1 GCA_015487255.1 Paracoccaceae bacterium
GGCAAGCGTGAAATGTGGGCCCGCCCGCCGCATAAAAGAGCGCTGGATAAAATGTGGTATGCGGGGGAGCTGGCCACCTCTCACCGCGAGAATTTCGTGAAGTTTTATGACCTGGCGGAACGGGTGTTTCCCGCTAACCTGCTTGCAGAACACCACTCTGATGAAGCGCAAATCAACTGGCTCTGCACCCAGGCCCTGCACCGGCTCGGCTTTGCCACTGCCCGCGAGATCGCAAAGTTTTGGGATGCGGTGACGCTGAAAGAAGCGCGGGCATGGGCTGAAGGCAAGCCCGAGATCATGCTTGAGGCCGCGGATGGCCGCCTCAGCCAGGCCTTTGCCGCGCCGGATATTTTTGAGCGGCTGGCCCAGGCCCCCAAGCCCTCGACCCGCCTTCGTATCCTCAACCCGTTTGACCCCGCCATTCGGGACCGCACACGGCTGAAGCGGCTGTTTGGCTTTGAATATCGCAACGAGATGTTTGTGCCCAGGGCCAAGCGGCAATGGGGGTATTATGTGTATCCGCTGCTGGAGGGGGCGCGGTTTGTCGGGCGGATTGCACTGAAGGCAGACCGCCAAGCCGGCGCGCTTTTGCTGACCGGATTTTGGCAGGAAGCGGGCGTGAAATGGAGCGCGGCGCGGCGCGGGAAGCTGGAAGCCGAGCTTTCCCGCCTTGCGCGGTTTGCCGGGCTGGAGCGCGTGGACTGGCAGGTTTAGGGAAAGCTATGCGCTACCCGCCCATGCTCATGCCATTGGCCATCATCCAGTGATGCGGCTGGTGGTGGATGCCCGAGGCCAGCAAACCATAAAAGCCAAGCCCCTTTAGCTTGGCCAGCCCGGAGGGGGGCACAGTGACCGTAAGGATAGCGCCGCCCTTTATGGCCACGGCGCTATAGGCCCAGCCATCAATACCATCGACCATTTGAGCATGGGCAAGCACCATGCGGATGATCGAAGGGGCAACCGCCGGGCTACCGGTCACGGTAAAGCGCAGGCCGCCCTCTATCTGGTCGGTTTGGGTGGTTGAGTCGATGGTCACCACATCCATATCACGCAAATGCTGGCGCAGAAGATCGATATTGACATTCTCCCAGTCGGTTTGCGGGTCTGCCTCCAGCGCACGCACCACCTCGGCGATGGCGGCAAAGGCAGATTGCCCCGGCTCCATGAGCGGTGAGCCGGCAACACCTTGCCGGCTTTGCGCCATGCCCGCCATGGGGCTGCCGCTATTCATACCCGCCATCTGGGCAAGGGCCGGCGTTGTGCCAAGGGCGAGAATCAGAAGAGGTTTTAGCATGGTATTTCCTTTTTGTTGCCAGCCTTGCTTGCCACAGGGGGGGTGAAAGTGACATGATAGTGATCATGCGGTTTGATTTTCCCAGGTTACTTGCCAAATTACCCAGCCGAAAACGCAGGTTTGCGGCCGGGGCAGAGGTGTTGGGCATAGATGCAACAGTGGAAAACCTATACTTTGTTGCGTGCGGTCTGGTGCATTTGCAGCGGGCGCGGGAAGATGGGGAAGTGGTGATATTGCAGCGGGCTGAAAAGGGTATGATTCTGGCGGAAGCCTCGGTCTTTTCAACGCATTATCATTGCTCCGCCATTGCCTTGCAGCAAAGTGAACTTCTGGTCTATCCGATGCGGGCTGTTCAGCAGCAGCTCTCAGAGGCACCGGAAGCGGCGCTGGCTTTTGCCCGGCATCTGGCGACACAGGTGCGTATCGCGCGCAAACGGGCCGAAATACTGGCGCTGAAAACCGTGCATGAGCGGCTCCAGGCTTGGCTGATCTGGAACCATGGTGTTTTGCCTGCAAAGGGCAGGTGGTATCATGTGGCGGAAGAAATAGGAGTCAGCAAAGAGGCGCTCTATCGTGAACTGGCCAAGCGGCGCAAACAAAAAGGGGCTATGAGCGGCGTAAACCGGCTATGAAGCCGATGCAGGATACAGGCCCCAAAGCGCCTATTATATGAATCCGCAAAGTCGCGCCAGCCATTTGCTTTACGCGCAATTCATTTCCGGCCCGGTGCCAATTTTTCGGAGTGCGCGCTAATTTTTATGATTCAATATTTCAAGCGCTTGCGCATGGGTGCGCAGATCGCCAGCCGCAATGATCTGCCCGCCCTGATGCGCCGGGCCGCCTTGCCAGTCGGTCACAATGCCCCCCGCGGCTTCGATCACGCCGATCGGGCCCTGGGCATCGTAAGCGTTTAGCCCGGCTTCGATTACAAGGTCGATCTGCCCCATGGCCAGCAGGGCATAGGCGTAGCAATCAAGGCTGAACCGGGTGAGTTGGCATTTGGCCGAAACCGCCGCAAAAGCCGCACCTTCGGCTTTGCTGCCAAGCTCGGGGAAGGTGGTCATCAGGATCGCATTTTCCAACCCGGCGCATTTGCGCACGCTGATATCGCGCTGCTCGCTGCCGCGCACCCAACCTGCCTTGCCGAAGCCGCCAAAAAAACGCTCCCCCGTGAAGGGCTGGTCGATAATGCCCAGGATCGGACCCTGCCCGGCATCCAGCCCGATCAGCACCCCCCAGCTCGGCGCGCCGCTGATGAAGGCGCGGGTGCCGTCGATCGGGTCCAGCACCCAGGTCAGGCCGGTGCTGCCCGCCTTGCGGCCATATTCTTCGCCATGGATCGCATCATCGGGCCGGTGCCGGGCCAGCACGGCGCGCATGGCTTGCTCGGCCTCGCGGTCAGCAATGGTGACCGGATCAAATCCAGCCGATTCCTTGTTATCCACCTGCAATGTGTTTTGGCGAAAATAGCGCAGGGTGAC
>WFQA01000255.1 GCA_015487255.1 Paracoccaceae bacterium
CATGTTTGAAGACGATCTGGGAAATGCCGGATTAACCCTTTAATCGGCATGGCACTCGCGCGCTACGGGCGTGAACCAGATGCAAAACCCAATACTAGTTCCAAATGTCTTCTTACTGAAGGTTGCGACTGGTCGGATTATGGCTTTTTGCCTGCCGGCACAGGGCGAGATATCGGGGAGCGATAACTCAACCGCGAAGAAAGGGACTGAAAATGCGAAATTTCTATATGGCTGCATCTGTGGCCGTTTTTGGAGGCCTGCTGGTCTTGGGTTGGGCAACCCATGGCACCGGGGTTATCCAAAACGACCCCGAGCGCAGCATCTCCATTCCTGACGAGCTGACGACAAAGCTTCAGGTCATGGCCTCATATAACGGCGAAGACATCTTTTTCCGCTACCGCTGGCCGGTGGATCGCCCGAGCATATTTCATGACGTTCTGGTCTATCGGAACGGCGAATGGGTGCGCGAAAAGGGCGAAGAGGTCGGGCCTTCGGAAAACTTCCTCAATGAGGACCGGGTGTCGATGATGATCGACGATGGCTCGGTGCCGCTGTTTAGCCGCTATGGCGGTTATATCACCATCGGCGAAGGGTTAACCACCTTTACCGGCGTGCCCGAAACCGACGAGGAGCGCACCAAATACCTGCCCGCCACCCGCACCAATCCCGGCGATTTTGAGACCACCCGCCCGGAAAGTGATCTGGATACCCTGCGCGAAGCGGGCTATTTCATTGACCTGTGGCAATGGCGCTCCAGCCGCTCCAACCCGATCGGGCTGGGCGATGACGGGCTGGTGGCTGAAGAGCGGGGCGGTGACGAGGGCCGCGGCCCATATTCCACCAACTGGAATAAAGCCCTGAACCAGCCCAAATTCATGTTCAACCCCGAAGTGGCCGGCACAACCGCGCTGAATTATGATGACGTGATCGCCGGAAATTTCAGCTTTGATGACATCTATTATCTCAGCGCCGAAACCGCCATTCCGTTTGATCCGAACCTGAATTGGCAAGAAGGCGATACCATCCCGCGCAGGATGCTGCGCAGTGAAGAAGGCTCACGCGGCGATGTGGTGCAGCCCGGCCCGGCACGCTGGGAAGACGGCTATTGGGATGTAACCCTGATCCGCAAGCTTGATACCGGCAATCCGCTGGATGATAAAATCTTCAATGATGGCGGCTCTTATGATCTGGCCTTTGCGGTGTTTCGCAATGCCTCGACCATGCGCTGGCATTATATATCGCTGCCGGTCTCGCTGGGGCTGGGGCAGGAAGCCCAACTGGAAGCACAAAAGTTCACCGGCTCCACCCCGCCGTGGGATCAGGGCTGGACAGAGCTTGAAATGTTTTATCCCGGGCAGGTGAGCTGGCCAATGCTGACCAACCCAGCCCTGCACCCCGGCGCTGATAAAATAGCCGAAAGGGTGCCGGTTGAAGCCCGCCACAACCCCAGGCAGCTTGCGCTTTACGGGGTTGAGGTCGAGTTCCGCGACCAGATCCGCCTGCAATGGATGCTGACCCTGCTGGCAAGCTTGAGCCTGATCATCGGGCTGGGCATTTCCATCAACCTTCTCATGACCCGTAAGGAGGCCTGATCATGGCTGTTTATCATATTCTGGTGGTCCACTTCCCGGTTGCTTTGTGGCTGACCGCCTATCTCTTCATCTTTTTCCGCACCTTCTCCAATTCCGAGCTGGCGGTGCGGTTGCAAAAGGCGGTCTGGCCGCTGATCCTGCTTGGCTCGCTGGCCGGAGCCGTGGCTTATGCCCTGGGTCTGATGATCTATCCGTGGTCAGCGATCACCAGTTCTCCGCTGGGGCGTAACCATATCATGCTCGCTACCTGGACCCTGTCTTACTGGACCGTGATGGGCGTGCTTGGCTACCGCTACCGCCGCTTCCTGTTTGTCGGTGCGCAGCGCTGGATCACCTTTATTCTGGCCTCGATCGGCGCGCTGGTGGTAACCATCACCGGCACCCTGGGTGGCTCACTGACCGGCACGCCCTCGCTGGTCACCAAAAGCCTCGATCTGATCGGGTGGAATGTTTACATGACCTTCTATCTGCCAACATGGATGATCTGGCTCTACTTTGGCGGTGCGGTGCTTTTGGTGCTGCTGGGCTATGCCGGGCGCAAGAGCCGTGGCTGAGAAAACCGGGGCAGCGGTGGTTAAACCTGCCGCTGCGCAGCCGCCCGCAAGCATCCCGGAATATCTGAGCAAAAACTACTGGTGGGCCTATCTGCGGCCCGCCAGCCTGCGCATATTTGACCACAAATCGGTGGTCTCGGCCATTCTCTGGGGTCAGTATAACGGGCTGGTGAAGGCCGCGCTGGCAGAGGCGGATCAAGGCGCGCAAGTGCTGCAAATGGCCTGTGTTTACGGCGATCTATCACCGCGCCTTGCGCAAAAGATCGGGCCGGGTGGTGCGCTTGATATCATCGACATCGCCCCGATTCAGGTAAAGAATGCCCGGCATCATCTTGCCGGTCTTCCCTGGGCCAAGGCCCGTATCGGCGATGCCGCCAATCCCGGGGCGCAGAAATACGATTTGGTGCTGAGTTTCTTCCTGCTGCACGAATTGCCCGAAAACTATAAGCGCGCGGTGGTTGACAGCGCACTCAGCGCCCTGAAGCCCGGCGGCAAGGCGGTGTTTGTGGATTACCACCGCCCGGCCCGCTGGCACCCGCTGCGCCCGGTTCAGGCGCTGGTCTTTGCTTTGCTGGAGCCTTTTGCCAAACGGTTATGGCGGGCTGAACTGGCCGAATTCGCCAGCCACCCCGGCCGATACCACTGGCAAAAACACACCCGTTTTGCCGGGTTTTTCCAAATAACCGTGGCCAGTTCCGCGCCAAGTGATCCTGGCGCGAAAACTGTTTGAGCCGGTTGGCCCTATTGGTTGGCTTTCAGCCAGGCCATCACGGTTTCGGGCGATGTTTCGCCGTATGGGTCATCACCGCAGTTATCCTCGCAGCCCGGCTCTTCAAACCATGCTTCAACCACCCCGTCATTAACCACCGCCGCATAGCGCCAGCTCCGCATGCCAAAGCCGATATTGGATTTATCAACCAGCATGCCCATCTGGCGGGTAAACACCCCCGCGCCATCGGGAATGACCTTCACGTTTTCCAGCTTCTGGTCCTGCGCCCATTTGTTCATCACAAAGGTATCGTTGACCGACATCACATAGATATCGTCAATCCCCAATGCGGCAAAATCCGCCGCGCCTTTCTCAAAGCCCGGCAGTTGATAGGTCGAGCAGGTCGGGGTAAAGGCGCCGGGCAGCGAAAACAGGATCACCCGCTTGCCTTTGAAATAATCATCGGTGGTCACATCCTGCCAACGAAACGGGTTGTCGCCGCCGATGCTTTCATCGCGCACGCGGGTGTGGAAGGTTACATTCGGAAGTTTGATGCCAGCTTGCATGGGATAGCCCTCATTATTTGGTGTTTCGATGCCCCTGTCTAGGCATTTTCAACCGCGCGGGAAACCCCCTCCATATTCATTTTTTGCCATCTGCACCAAATAATCGCCATGCCGGTCAGAGCCGGCGGATAAAAGGCACAGCAAGCGCCCAGATAAACCACAGCGTGCCCAGCAGCAGCAGCCCCGAAACAACCCCCTGCGCCGATACCTGCAATTCAGCATCCAGCATCAGTGGATAGACCAGTACCGCGCTCAACGGTGCGAGCAGCGCCAGAAGATAGGCCCACCAGCGCGGGCGCTGCGGGTGCAAACGCGCCAAAATCTCAACCCCATCCACTTGGTTGCGGCCACGCCACAGCGCCAGCAGCGTGGCCCCGACCAGCGGCAGGATCAATAGCGACAGCGGCAAATAGGGCAAGGCGATAAGCCAAAAAAGCCCCAGATAAATCAACCCGACCACCCCCAGCTCCCATTTTGAAGCGGCAAATTCACCCGTGCCAAACCTGTCTGCCAATATCATGCCAAGCAGCCAGAAACCGGCGGTAACCACCGCCAGCAAGGCAAAATCCTCCGTGCTCAGCGGGGCCATGGCCTCCGGCCCCCAAAACCATGTCGCCCATATGCCCCATGCCACTCCAAGCAGGGCAAATACCAAAGCCAGCCCCGGCCAGCCCAGCCGGCGCATGGCCAGGCGCACAAAATACCAGCCCAGCACCACATCAACCAACCCGTGCCAGCCAATGCTCGGGAAAACAAACGAAACCGGAATCGCCTCGTATATCACCGGAATGGTAATGCCTTCCGTCGCCCAGCCAAACAGCGCCCCGGCCAGCAACAGGCCCGAAAGCGTGCGCACCTTGAAATAAGAAAGCGCCACCAGCATCGGATAGGTAAACAGCGTGTAAAACCCGGCAAAAGAAAGCAAAGCCGGGATCGCCAGCATTGGCGCGGTGTTGAGATCACCCAGCAATGCGGCAACCGGAGCCTCGTTGATAAAAAAATACTCGGAAAAAAACATCAGGATGATGGCGCTGCCATAGGCAAAGGCCAGCCGGTGCCAAAATCCCCCCATCATCCCTCCCCCCTCATCCGCATTTGCTATAGCCACACTCGATGCACACCATGCAGCCCTCGGCCATACGCATCGCATATTGCCCGCATTTCGGGCAGGCCGGGCCGCGGGGTTTGACCACGGTGTCTGGGTCCGGGTCGGCTTGCGGGTCCATCTTCAGCGCGCCGCCCGCCTCCATAAAGCCAATCGCCACCAGGTGCCCCTCGATCACCCCGCCAATCGCCGCCAGAATGGAGGGGATATACTTGCCCCCCATCCACGCCCCGCCGCGCGGGTCAAACACCGCTTTCAGCTCCTCGACCACAAAGCTGACATCGCCGCCACGGCGAAACACCGCCGAGATCATCCTTGTCAGCGCCACCGTCCAGGCATAATGCTCCATGTTTTTGGAATTGATAAACACCTCGAAAGGCCGGCGCTGGCCGTCCACGATCACATCATTGATGGTGATGTAAATCGCGTGCTCATTCTCGGGCCAGCGCATTTTATAGGTGTTGCCCTCCAGCGTGGCGGGGCGGTCCATCGGGGCGCTCATATCGGGGGTGGCGGGCAGGGCCTCCCCCTCGACCGAGAGCACCGAGCCGGTTATTTCATTGGGCCGATAGGTGGTGATCCCCTTCAGCCCGGCCTTCCAGGCCTGCATGTAAAGCGCCTCGAAATCCTCAAACGGGTAATCAGAAGGCACGTTTACGGTTTTGGAAATCGCGGCGCAGATATAGGGCTGGATGGCGGCCTGCATCTTCATATGGTCTTGCGCCGATATCTCCATCGCGCCGACAAAAGCCCCGGGCAGATTCGCCTCGTCGCCGCCCGCCTCGCGATAAAGCCGATAGGCGTGGTCCTCCACGCGGTATTCCGCCATGGAGCCATCCGGCTCACGCTTTTTGCGGCTGTAAAACCATGCAAATGCCGGCTCGATCCCGCCCGAGCAATTATCGCCAAAGGCCAATGAAATGGTGCCGGTCGGGGCGATGGAAAGCAGGTGGGAGTTGCGGATACCATATTTGGCAATCGCCGCGCGAATATCCTCCGGCAGGCGACCGGCCATACCCGAGGCAAGGTATTTATCCGCGTCAAACAGCGGGAACGCGCCTTTTTCGCGGGCCAGATCAATGCTCGCCCGATAAGCCGCATCGCGCATTTGCCGGGTGACATCAGCGGCGAACGCCCGTGCCTCTTCGCTGTCATAACGCAAGCCGAGCATGATCAGCGCATCACCAAGCCCGGTAAAACCCAGCCCGATGCGGCGCTTGTTTGCCGCCTCTGCCGCCTGCTCCCTGAGCGGCCAAACGGTTACATCCAGCACGTTATCAAGCATGCGCACGGCGGTTTTCACCACATCGGCAAAGCCCGCGCTGTCAAACCGCGCCTTGCCAAACGGTGCCTTAACAAATTTTGTCAGGTTCATGCTTCCAAGGCAGCAACAGCCGTGATCGGGGATCGGGATCTCGCCGCAGGGGTTGGTTGCCTCGATCACTTCGCAATAATGCAGGTTGTTCTCCGCGTTGATCCGGTCGAGAAACAGCACCCCCGGCTCGGCGGCCTCGTATGTGTTGCGCATGATCTGCCCCCACAGATCACGGGCGCGGATGGTTTTGTAAACCCACTGGCCGCTACCATTTTGGCTGGCCTCAAAGGCTGGTTCCGCCTTGTGTACCAGTCCAAAATCCGTATCCGCATCCACGGCCTGCATGAAGCTATCACTCACCCCGACCGAAATATTGAAATTGCTGAGCTGCCCCTTGGAGCGCTTGGCGCTGATGAATTCCTCGATATCCGGATGATCCACCCGCAGCACCCCCATTTGCGCACCACGCCGCGCGCCGGCGCTTTCAACCGTGGCGCAGGACTGGTTAAAAACATGCATGTAGGAAACCGGGCCGGAAGCGGCGCTATCGGTGCCCGCCACCCTGGCCCCGCGCGGGCGGATGGAGGAAAAATCATAGCCAACCCCGCCCCCGCGCCGCATGGTCTCGGCCGCCTGACGCAGGGCGTGGTAAATGCCGACCTTGCCATCGACCGTGGCCGAAACACTATCGCCCACCGGCTGCACAAAACAGTTGATCAATGTGGCGTTTTTGATATCCGCCCCGGCAGCAGAGTTGATCCGCCCGCCGGGAATGAAGCCGCGCTCAAGGGCAGCAAGAAAAACCGCTGTGTCCGCCCCCGCATCCCCTTTGGCCAAGGCCCGCGCCACCCGCTGACGGATGGCTTTCACCATCGCGTCCCCGTCCAGCGCCTTTTCTGCCCCCTTGGCATATTTCTCCCGCAAAACATCAAGCGAAATGCTCTGCCATTGGCTATCGGGGCCGGGGCCGGGGTTGGGGGTGGTGTCGGGCATGGGCTGGCTCACATCAACGAACGGGAGCGCCAGCCTAAGCCGGGAATGGTATTTTTTCAAGATTATTGCGTGAATCCGCGTGACGCCAGCCATATTGGCCCATAAGTTAACCCCATGGCAAAACTGCACCTGATAAAACTGAGCGTTGGCTCTGAAAGCATCATCACCCAGGCCGATTGGCAGGCCGCGCGGCTGGGTGAGGCGGGCACGCTGCGCCATGTCACCCGCATGTGGCCACGGCGCGAGGCCGAGCTGCTGGAGGGTGGCTCGATTTTCTGGGTGATAAAAGGCATGGTGCAATCCTGCCAGCGGATATTGCGGCTCGACGAGGTGATCGGCGAAGACGGTATCCGCCGCTGTGGCATTATGCTCGATCCGGTGCTTTACCACACCCACCCCCAGCCCAGACGCCCGTTTCAGGGCTGGCGCTACCTCGAGCCTGCAGCCGCGCCCGAAATCGGCGCGCCCTATGAAAAGGGCCGGGAAACCCTGCCGCCTGAATTGCAGGCCCAGCTTGCCGCGCTTGGGGTGCTATAGCCAAAATCAGTCTTGAGATGTTGCGCCATAGGTCAATTTTGCCTGGGACACCAAGCTTTCCATCGCAGACAGATACGGCCCCGGCCCGTAACTTATGCGCGACACACCGATTTTCTTCAGGGTTTCAAGGGGTGGGCCATCGGGCATAACCATAATATTGACCGGCATCGGCAATGCCCCACACAAGGTTTCAATCGCAGCTTCATGCACCAATCCCGGGGTGAACAAGCCATCTGCCCCCGCCTGTTGATAGGCAGCGGCACGGGCCAAAGCCTCGCGCTCGAGCACCGCCATTTCAGCCCCCGCCCCGGCCTGAAAAAACAAATCGCTGCGGGCGTTGATAAATAGCCGGACCCCGGCCACCTCGGCCGCTTTGCGGCAAGCTTCAATGCGGGCAGCCTGATCCGGGATGCCATAAAGCCTGTTCTGGCCGATAACCTGATCCTCGAGATTAATGCCAACCACCCCGATATCCATCACACGCTTGACGGTTTCGGCGACCTGCTCCGGGGTGTTGCCATAGCCACTTTCTATATCCATGCTGACCGGCAGATCCACGGCCTCAACAACCCGCTTCATGGCATGCAGGGCAAGATCAATGGGCAGGGCCTCCCCATCCTCATATCCGTTTGCCGCCGCCACAGCCCAACTGCTGCTGGCAATCGCCCCGGCACCCGCAGCCATCACGGTTTTTGCACTGCCCGCATCCCAAATATTCAGCAATATAAGGGGGTCTCCCTTGCGGTGCAGGTTTCTAAACAGGTCAGATTTGGGTTTTGTCATCGGGTGCTTTCCTTGAAGTTTGGTTTTGCGAGGGCAAGTATATCCACCCCCGCCGCCAAAGCTGGCCGAAAACGGACCTTATCATTTTTTCAACCTTCCCAGAGCACGGTATCTTTGCTTGAATGGCCCCATGTTGGACTTTGACACATGCAATGCCGCGCGGCTGCGGCGCGACCCGGCTTATGACGGCCGGTTTTTTATTGGCGTTAAAACCACACATATCTATTGCCGCCCGGTTTGCCCGGCCAGACAGCCGCTCACAAAAAATGTAATCTTTTACCCCACGGCCCCGGCGGCCGAGGCGGCCGGTTTGCGCCCCTGTTTGCGCTGCCGGCCAGAAACCGCACCATTTTGCCCGGCATGGAACGGCACAAAATCCACCGTTGAGCGGGCCTTGAAACTGATCGATGCCGGCGCGCTGGATAGCGGAACCACCAGCCAGCTTGCCATGCGCCTCGGGGTTGGTGCCCGGCATCTGACCCGCCTGTTCAAAAGGCATATCGGGGCCAGCCCGGTGCGCACCGCTCAAACATTTCGCGTTCAGCGCGCCAAGCGGCTATTGAACGATACAGATATGGCAATGGCGGAAATCGCTTTTGCCTCAGGTTTTAACAGTCTTAGGCGGTTCAACGCGGTTTTTACCTCCCTCTATGGCAGGCCCCCGTCCTCATTACGTAAATAAGGTGCTCGGCCAGCATCCGGCAATGCCGCAATAATCCAAAAATCACGAATGCTCCTCGCGGGCAATCTCCGCCAGCGCGCGGTTATAGGCGCGCAGGGCATCCACATAAAACAGCGCGCCGAGTATCTCGGGCGCGGCAGCATCACCGCTTTGCGCCACAATCGGGATGATCTCGATTTTACCATTGTCAAACAGCGCAAAAGCCCGCTCCAGCGTGGCATCGCTGGGCAGGCTCACCCCTTGCTGCATCAGCGCCTGGCAGCGGGTCTCGCTGGCACCATCCTCCGCCCCCTGCGCCCGCATCAGCCGCCCGACCGAAATCATGGCCAATACATAGTTTTGCGGCCCTTCCGAGAGCCGCACCCCGCGCCGTTTGAGCTGGCTAAGAAAGTAAGAGCGGTCCACCAGTCTGGAATTCAGCGCCGAGGCCAGCGAGACCGAAACCATCACCGCTATCCCGGCCTGCCAATCGCCGGTCAGCTCAAACACAATAAGCGTGGTCGAGATCGGCGCGCCCAGCACCGCCGCTGCCACCGCCCCCATGCCGGCCAATGCATAAAGGGTTTCCGCCCCCGAAAGTGACGGCGCGATCGAGGTGGCAACCTGGCCAAAGGCCAGCCCGGTCATTGCCCCGATCATCAATGAGGGCGAGAATATCCCGCCCCCCATGCGCCCGGCAATGGTGATCGCCACCGCCGCGACTTTCACCGCCAGAAACACAATCACCAGCCAAAGGCCGATCTGCCCGGTCAGCACCCGTGAGGTGGTCTCATAACCAACCCCGATAATATGCGGAAACCAGATGGCAATGGTGCCCAGCAGCGCGCCGGTTACCCCCGGGCGCAGCCAGTCGGGCATGTGGGAGGTTTTCTGCACAAAATCCCCCAACTCCTCGCACAGGAATATCGAGCGGATCAGCACAAAGGCCACAAAGCCGCTCAACAAGCCCAGCATCAAAAACGCCGGCAGCTCGATATAGAAACCCATATCCGACATCGGCAGGATGAACTCGGTCACATTGCCCATCTGCCAGCGGCTGACCACGGTGCCCGCCACCGAGGCAATGACAATCGGCGCAAAAGCATGCATCGCAAAATGCCGCAACACCACCTCCAGCGCAAAAATCGTGCCGGCAATCGGCGCGTTGAACGAGGCCGAAACCGCCGCCGCCGCCGCGCAACCCATCAGGTCGCGCGCGGTAATGCCATCCGCCTTTATCCAGCCCGATACATAGGTGGAGATCACCGCCCCCATATGCACCACCGGCCCCTCGCGCCCGGTCGAGCCGCCGGTGGAAAGGGTGATCAGCGAGACCAGAGTCGCAACCAGCCCCTCGCGCTTGTTCACCCTGCCCTCACCCAGGGCCGCGCCCTCGATCACATCCGCCAGCGATTGCGCCCGCCGCGCCCGGCTGAAGAGCTGCATGATAATGCCCACCGCCAGGCCGCCCGCCACCGGAATGCCCAGCACCCACAGCCAGTGCAGCTCGGCCAGCTTTGAATGCAGCGCCCGGTCAGAAGCGCCATAGAAGAAATCCTGCAATATGGTAATGCCAACCCGAAAGCCGACCGCCGCCATGCCCGCCGCCACCCCGATCACCAATGCGATCAGCCAGAATTGCAACTGGCTTGGCCCCCGATGCCGCAACGCGCGCCAGCCGCGCCAGAAATCATCCCGCCCGCTGCGCCAGCGCAGCAATAAAAACCTTTTGAAATAAGCCCGCACGGGTCACTCCTTTCGCCGGATGCCGATCTGCGCGCCCAGCCCTTTGGGCCGGGGCAGCGCGTCATGGCTGGCCTGCATGCTTGCCAGGCGCTTTTGTATCCAGCCCATATAGGGCGTGGCGCGCCTGGTGGTGTGGTCAACATTCATCAACATCGCCTCGCATGTGGCGGCCAGCCCGCCTGCGCCATTCAGCATTTGCATAAAAAGATGCATGCGCTTTTCGTCATGGTCCACCAGCAGCACCTGCACCCTGAAATCCGCCCCCTCGAGCAGCTCGGCAAAATAGCTCACGTTGTTTTGCAGTGAATACGGCCCCTGCCGCACCCGCGCCGCATGCGCCTCTCCCATGCCCAGCTCCTGGGCCAGAAAGGCATCGATCGCATTGTCAAAAGCCATGGTGTAATAGGTGACATTCATATGGCCGTTATAATCTATCCAGCCGGGTTTCACCTGCTGCGTGGCCAGTTTGACCGGCGCAGCATAGGGGCCGTCATGGCCGTCTTGCGGTTCCATATTCGCTCTTCCCTTTATTTTGGTTCAGGCATAGCCTGCCCCCAGAATAGGAGAAGAACATGACGATTGAAACCGCTATTGAAGCCCTGCGTAAATTGCTGGGCGACCGCCTGAGCACCAATGCTGCGGTTTTGGAGCAACACGGGCAAAACGAGGCCTATTACCCAACCACCCCGCCCGACGCGGTTGCCTTTCCCGAGCACACGGATGAGGTTTCGGAAATCGTCAAGATTTGCGGCGCGCATGATTGTCCGGTGATTGCCTTTGGCACCGGCACCTCGCTGGAGGGCCACCATCTGGCGGTGCAGGGCGGTATCAGCCTTGATATGAGCCGGATGAACACGGTGCTGGCTATTAACAGCGCGGATATGGATGTGGTGGTGCAACCGGGCGTGAGCCGCAACCAGCTCAATGAGGACCTGCGCGCCACCGGGCTGTTTTTCCCGGTGGATCCGGGGGCCAATGCCAGCCTTGGCGGCATGGCGGCGACCCGCGCTTCGGGCACCACGGCGGTGCGCTATGGCACCATGCGCGAAAACGTGATGGCGCTGGAGGTGGTGCTGGCTGATGGCAGCATTATCCGCACCGGCTCCCGCGCGCGCAAATCCAGCGCTGGTTATGACCTCACCAGGCTGATGGTCGGCTCCGAGGGCACGCTTGGCATTATTACGGAACTGACCCTGCGCCTGCACGGCCAATCCGAGGCGGTTTCGGCCGCCACTTGTGCCTTTCCCGATATCGAGGCAGCGGTGAATACGGTAATTTCCACCATACAAAGCGGCATCCAGATGGCGCGGATCGAGCTGATCGACGCCAATATGGTGCGCGGCTTCAACATTGCCGATGGCACCAGCCTGCCCGAGGCCCCGCACCTGTTTGTCGAGTTTCACGGCTCACCACCGGCGGTCAAGGAACAGGCCGAGCAATTTGGCGGGATCGTCAGTGAATATGGCGGGAGTGATTTCAAATGGAGCAACAGGCCTGAAGAGCGCAATGCGCTGTGGAAAATGCGCCATAACGCCTATTACGCCCATAAAGCGCTTGCGCCTGATTTGCGCGCCATGGCCACGGATATCTGCGTGCCGATCAGCCGCCTGGCCGAAGCGATAGATTTTGCCGTGAGCAAAAGTGCCGCGCTTGATCTGACGGCCACCATCATTGGCCATGTCGGTGACGGCAATTTTCATTGCGCGCTGAGCTTTGACCCGGATGACAAGGCACAATTCGCCCGGGTGCAGGATTTTATGCATCAGCTTGCCAAACTGGCGATCTCGCTCAACGGAACGGTGAGTGGCGAGCACGGAATTGGCATCGGGAAAATAAAATACATGGCAGAAGAACACGGTGAGGCCCTCAACACCATGCGCCGGATCAAACGCGCGCTTGATCCACAAAACATCCTCAACCCCGGTAAAATTCTCCCCGCAAGCAACCTCTAACCCAAGATTCCTTTCTTTGCTAAATACTCCGGGGGTGAGCGCTTGCGCGAGGGGGCAGCGCCCCCTTGCCGAGCGTAGCGAGGCCACGGCGTCGCGATTCCCATTTTTTAAGCTTGCTTCAAAAATGCCACCGGTGCCGCTTGGTGAAACTTCCGGATATTTTACTGCAGCGCTGCCGCGCGCGCCTCCTCGGCGACCTGAAGTCGTCGGCTGCGCCGCCTTTGTTCAGCCCACCTCGTCGGCGCGTGCCTCGCTTCGCTCGGCAAGAACAACACCAAACTTGCACTCCAGATGAAATTGTGGCTTTCTGTGCGGCAAACCAAATTTGACAAGAGAACATTATGGACGAACTTTTTACCCTCGCCAATCTGGGCAACCTCGGCGTGCTGATCTTTTTGCAGGCCGTGCTCGGCTTTGACAACCTGCTCTATATCTCAATCGAATCTCGCCGTGCACCGCTTGAATCGCAAGCGAAAGTGCGCAAATGGGGGATCCTGATCGCGGTTGGCCTGCGTATCGTGTTGCTGTTTATCATGATCCTGCTGATTGATGCGCTACAAGCCCCGTTTTTCACTCTGAACTGGGTGGGGGTGATCGAGGGCAGTTTTAATTTCTCGGTCATTGTCTTCCTGTTTGGCGGGGTTTTCATCATGTATACAGCAGTCAAAGAGATCAGCCATCTGCTTGCCATTGAGGAAATCGGCGAAAACCCGGATAAGAAAAACGGCAAATCGGCGCTGCATGTGGTCATGCTCATTGTATTCATGAACCTGATCTTCAGCTTTGATTCCGTGCTCTCTGCATTGGCGATTACCGATGTGTTCATCCTGCTCGCCACCGCCATCGTTTTATCGGGCATTGCCATGCTGCTGCTGGCTGATACAGTGGCCGAGTTCATCAAGAAAAACCGCACTTACGAGATTTTGGGCCTGTTTGTGCTGCTTATCGTTGGCATTGTTTTGCTTGGTGAAGGCGGCTATGAGGGCGGGCTGACGCTATTTGGCTTTGCCGTGCAACCGCTTGAAAAATCTACCTTCTACTTCTCTATCGCTGTGCTTTTCATCGTGCAGGCCATCCAGTCCCGTTTTCAAAAGAAGCTGGCCTTGCAGCGCCAGCGGCAGACGGGTGGCTAGCAAAGCGCCGATAATGCCTCTATATTGATAAAAACGCCATAAATACCGGAGAACCCATGTCAGGCAAAACCATTCAGCGCATCGCCTATTGGGTCTTGCTGGCCCTGATCTGGGCCGTGGCCGCTGGCTCATACGGGTGGATATCCTAATGGCTGCAAAACGTTTTCGCGGGGCCAACAGCCCCGATGCCAAACCCGGCGAAGCCACTATCGAGGCCGCGCGCCCGATGAAATTCCGCCCGCGTCGCAAAAAGCCCGGCGGCCTGGCGCTTACCTTGCTGTTTATCGCGCCCTTCCCGCTGCTGCTCGACAGTTTTTCCAAAATCACCGATGCCGCACCAATTGGCGCTGCCATCGCCCTTGGCACCTATGCGCTGTTTGTGCTGGCCGCCTGGACCCTGCGCGAGGGCATAAAAGCCGAGGCCGCCTATAACGAGCGCAAAATCGCCCGCCCGCCGATGTTTCCGCGCAAGCTGATCGCGGCCGGAATTTCCGGCACGGCGGTGTTTCTGACCGCATGGTTTGGCTGGGGGCAGGGCATGATTACCGGCATCGGCTTTGGCGCTTTGGCCGTGGCGGCGCATCTGGTGGCCTTTGGGTTTGACCCGATGCGGCGCAAGGGCCTGCCGGGCTTTAATGAATACGAGACCGACCGGGTCGCCCGCGCGGTGGATAAAGCCGAGGCCATCATGGCCGAGATCGAAACGGCGGCCGCAGGTATCAATATCCGCGCGGTTGAGCGCAGGGTGGGCGGCCTGCTGGATACGGTGCGTGAAATGCTGCGCACGGTCGAGCAAGACCCGCGCGACCTGACCCGGGCGCGCAAATATATGGGCGTCTATTTGACCAGTGCGCGCGATGCCACCATCAAATTTGCCGAGTTGAACCAGCGTTCGCGCGACAGGGTCAAGCAGGCCGAGTATCTGAGCCTGATTGCTGACCTGGAAACCAGTTTCAACGGTGAGCGGGAATTGATGCTGCAAGACAACCAGTCTGACCTCGATGTCGAGATCGAAGTGCTGCAAGAAAGATTACAACGCGAAGGCCATTTGGCCAAAGATTGAAAACAGGGAGTTTTTTATGACTGAAGACGTGCGCCAAAAGGCGGAAGAAACCTTGAAGGAAGTGGAGGCGGTGACGGCTGTGCTCTTGCCCGAACCAAAAGGCGAATTGATCGTGGTGGACCAGGCCGATGCCGCCGAAAAGGCCGCGATTGATCAGGCCATTGGCGAGCTGGACATGGGCAACACCCAGTCGATCATCCAGTTCGGCTCCAAGGCCCAGGCCGAATTGCAGGTGATTTCACAAGAAATGCTGGCCGGTGTGCGCAACAAGGATGCCGGCCCGGCGGGGGATGCGCTGCGCTCGATGGTCACTTCCATTCGCGGGTTCTCGGTGGACGAGCTGGACCCGAACCGCAAGCAGAGCTGGTGGGAGAAATTGCTGGGCAAAGCCAAGCCCGTGGCGGAATTCATGGCCAAATACGAGATGGTGCAAGACCAGATCGACAAGGTCACCGAAGAATTGCTCGAGCATGAGACCATCTTGCTGAAGGATATCAAGAGCCTCGACAAGCTTTATGAAAAAACCCTCGATTTCTATGACCAGCTGGCCATCTATATCGCGGCGGGCGAAGAAAAAATCCGGGTGCTTGACGAGGTGGATATCCCCGCCATGGAAAAGGTGGTGCAGGATGCCCCCGAGGAGGATGGCGTGATAAAGGCGCAGGAGTTGCGCGACCTGCGCGCCGCGCGTGATGACCTCGAGCGCCGGGTTTTCGACCTCAAGCTCACCCGGCAGGTCACCATGCAATCCCTGCCCTCGATCCGGCTGGTGCAGGAAAATGACAAATCGCTGGTCACCAAGATCAATTCCACATTGGTCAATACCGTGCCGTTATGGGAGACCCAGCTGGCGCAGGCCGTTACCATCAGCCGCTCGCGGGATGCCGCCAAGGTGGTGCGCGAGGCCAATGATCTGACAAACGAGTTGCTCAAATCCAACGCCGCCAACCTGAAGGTCGCCAACAAGGAGATCCGCGAGGAGATCGAGCGCGGCATCTTTGATATCAACGCGATCAAACAGGCCAATGCCGACCTGATCGAAACCATCGAGGATAGTTTGCGCATTGCCGATGAGGGCAAAGCCAAGCGGGTTGAGGCGGAAAAAGAGCTGCAGGTCATGGAATCCGAGCTGAAAAACACCCTTGCCGCCGCCAAGGCCAAGGATACCTCACTGGGCCATAATGTGGGCAGCGCCGCTGATTGATGCGCTGGCTGGTTTTATCATCGGTGCTGGCCCTTGGGGCCTGCACCACTCCCGGCCCGCAAGCCCCGGATGCCAGCCTTGATCTGAGCAAATATTACGCCACCGCCGAGGCTGAGATACGTGCAGCAGGCGGCATGCGCTCTGCGTATTTCCCTGCCGACGCCCCCTTCACCAAGGCAGAGCTTGCGCGCAATTTCATGCGCATCGCCCTGTTTGACGAATATAAAACCGTGAATGGCCGCTATGTGCCGGGCCAGACCCCCGCCAACCTGCGCCGCTTTGAGCGCCCGGTGCTGGTCAAGGTGGTGAATGGCGCGGCGACAAATGAGGCAGATGCCCGGCTCAACACCACGCTGGTGGCGCAATATACCCGCCGCCTGGCGCGCATAACCGGGGCTGATATCCGCTTTGCCAATCAGGGTGAGCGCGCCAATATGGTGGTGTTTTTCCTCAACCGTGCCGAGCAGCCGCGCTATGCCCGCGAGCTTGCCCGCTATGTCACCGCCCCGCCGCGCAAGGTGGAGGAGACCTTTGCCAACAGCCCTGAAAACATGTTTTGCAATGCGTTTTCGCTCTCGCCCCAACAAAG
>WFQA01000256.1 GCA_015487255.1 Paracoccaceae bacterium
CGGCAACGGCAATGACATCCTGGTCGGCGGCGCGGGCAAGGATGCGCTGATCGGCGGTGCGGGGGCGGATACATTTGTATTTCTTGCGGCCAGCGACAGCGCGGCCGGCGCGGCAGACCGGATCAGGGATTTCGAGCAGGGGGTTGACCTGGTTGATCTTTCCTCTTTTGGCGGGCTGAGCTTTATCGGCAATGGTGGTTTTTCCGGCACCGGCGGGGAGGTGCGGGCGGTTGAGAAAAACGGAAACACCATTTTGCGTGTTGATGTCGATGGCGACGGGGCGGCGGATATGAAGATATTCGTCAAGGGGCTGGTGGGCTTCACGGCGGATGATTTCATTTTCTAGCAGGCAACCCCGCGGCCGGTGCTGGTTGCGTCTATGGCCCTTGCTGGAGCCAATTGGCAATTTCGCCAATATCTTCCAGCACCACATCTGCGACCAAAGCCAGCTCGGCCCGGCTGGTGGTGCCGGTCAGCACCCCGACCGTCAGCATGCCCGCATCCCGCCCCGAGATCATATCATGCAGGCTGTCGCCAATCATGGCTACTTCGGCGGCGGCCAGCCCTTGTGTATTGCAAAATGCCTGTTGCATGCCGGTGGCCGGCTTGCCGCCATAACCGCTGTCATAGCCAGCGATAAAATCAAAATATCCCAACACGTTGGCGGCCTCGAGCTGGGTTCTGGCCGGGTGCTCGTTATCATTCGTTGCCACCCCCAACACCAGTTTGCGGGCCTTGAACCCCGCCAGCAACGGGGCCAAATCCATCACGGGCACTTGCGGCACCTGCGCCGTTTCCCGGATGGCAAAAGCCTCAAGCGCGGGGCGCTCCCAGCCGGGCAGATGTGGCAAAACGGCGTCCAGTATCTCCTCCAGCGTGTCATGCACAAAAACACTGCCGGGGCGAAAAACCTGGGCCTCAAGCTCGAAACCCAGCGCATCCGCCAGTTGCAAACGCTGCCCCCTGTCCTGTGAAATATCGGTCAGAAACTCCGCCAGCCACGGCCCCCATGAGCGCTGGAAATCAAACAGGGTTCCGTCTTTGTCAAACAGCAGCGCCTTGAGCTTCATGTCCAGTTCGGCAAGCCGCCCCCGAGTGCGGCGCGCGCCTGCTGCACCGTTTCGGGCCTGGCCGCTGCGTGGTCACAAAACCCCAGAATCGTTTCGTCATCGCGCATGATGAAATCGAGCACAAAACCAAGGAATTCCGGCTCGGTAGCGCGCTTTCGCAAATCAACCGGCGCCGCGCCACTTGTATTCAAAAATTGCCCGAGAATTTCCGGCTCCATCGCCAGCCAGCTAAGTGCCTGAATTGCCAGTATTTCAGCTTGCTTTTTGTTCATTGATCCGACTCCTGCGGTAATTCTACGGTTATTGAAAGGTTTCGTTAAGGTTTTGGCGTGACAATGTGTGATGTTTATTGGGTTTTTTAGTGAGGTTTTATGCCAGGGCGTATTTTGGTTGTAGATGATGTAGCCACAAACCGGCTCATTCTTAAAGCGAAATTAGCAGCCGCGTATTATGACGTGCTGGAGGCGGATTGCGGCCAGTCCGCTTTTGACCGGGCGCGCAAAGAGCAGCCGGATGTGATTTTGCTTGATATCATGATGCCGGATATGGACGGCTACACCGTTTGTGAAATGCTGAAAGCCTGTCCGGAGACCTCGCATATACCGGTGGTGATGGTCACCGCTTCGGGTGCGCCCAAGGAGCGGATCAAGGGGCTTTCTGTCGGGGCGGATGATTATCTGGTCAAGCCGATCAACGATATGGCGCTGTTTGCCCGGGTGCGCAACTTGCTGCGGGTCAAAATGATGTTTGACGAGCTGAAATTGCGCGACAGCACCTCGCGCGAGCTGGGGTTGACCGATTTTCTCGAAACCATCGAGGAGGGGGCGGGCAAGAGTGAGACCGTCATGCTGGCCCCCGCCGCCGACAGCCAGGGGGATGTTTGGAAAGACGCGATTTCCAAGATGCCCAATGTGGATGTGATCGGCTCCTGCTCGGAGCGCGAGGCGCTGAACATGGCCCGCTTCGAGATGCCCGATGCGATAATCGTGCAGCAAAGTATTATGCAGGAAGGCGACAGTCTGCGGCTGATTTCGGCTTTGCGCGCCCGCCCTGAAACCCGGCAGGCGGTGATAATTTATGTGGTTGCCGATGGCGCGATCGAGACCGCCGCCAAGGCGCTGGATCTTGGGGCGAGTGATTATCTGATGGAGCCGTTCGAGCCTGAAGAGATGATCATCCGCCTGCGCACCCAGTTGCGGCGCAAGCGCTATTCGGACCAGTTGCGCTCCAATGTGCGGGATGGTTTGAAAATGGCGGTGATTGACCCGCTTACCGGATTGTACAACCGCCGCTATGCCACCCAGCATATGCAAAAAATCGTTGAGCGAGCGCAGGAATCCGGCAAGGATTTTGCGGTGATGATGATGGATCTCGACAAGTTCAAGCGCATCAACGATACAGAAGGCCACGATGCCGGAGACATGGTGCTGAAGGAGTTTTCCCGCCGCATTCAGGAAAATGTTCGCGGGGTTGATCTGGTGGCGCGTATGGGGGGTGAGGAATTTCTGGTGGTGATGCCCGATGCCGGTGCGATGACTGCCAAACATGTGTCCGAGCGTTTGCGCCGGGCGGTTGAATGCAACCCGTTTGTCACCGCTGATGGGGTGGAATTGAACATAACCGTGAGTATTGGTGTGTCAATTGGCACCGAAAAGGATGATGATCCGGGTAAGCTGGTCAAATGTGCTGATCTGGCGCTGTATGAGGCCAAGGCAAATGGCCGGAACCTGGTTTCGTTTCACGAAGCGGCATGAGGGGAAACGGATGGTGCCGGCAGGGTGCGCGCCGCTTGCGCCGGTGCGCCTTTGCCTCGGGGAGGGGCCGACCCGTTGTGATGTAGGAAAGATTGCGCTCCCCCCCCCGCTCGGCAAAGGCGGGTTTTTCAGGCAAGCTGAAAAACGATGGCCTCCGGCGGTGGCCGCGCTGCGCGCGGTGGGGGGTGGGATTACCCCCGCGCTGTAAAGCCATAAATCACGGGTTTTAGCGGTAACTATTGCAAAATATCAATGGCTTGAAGATATTGCAGGCTTAGGGCTTGAACCCGGATGCTCCGGGTTGCCAATGATGCACTCCTATTTGGGTTTGCGCCATAAAATAGACACACAGGTTGCCCCGGAACCGTTGTCGGCTTATGTATATCGGGAACCGCAATTTTAGACCGGGAAACGCAGGAATGACCACCGCAAACCTCACGCCCAAGCCCGTTGTTCTTTGTATTCTTGATGGTTGGGGCATGTCGGAAGATACCGCATTGAATGCGGTGGCCAAGGCCAATACTCCGGCTTTTGACCGGCTGATGGATAGCTGCCCCAATGCGCGCCTGAAAGCCAGCGGTGAGGATGTCGGCCTGCCTGCCGGGCAGATGGGCAATTCGGAGGTGGGCCATACCAATATTGGCGCGGGAAGGGTGGTATGGATGGACCTGCCCAAGATAAACAAAGCCATATCCGATGGCAGTTTTGCCCGCAATCCGGCGCTGATCCGGTTTGTCGAAAAGCTGCGGGTTAGTGGTGGGGTGGCGCATCTGGCCGGGCTGGCATCAAAGGGCGGGGTGCATGCCCATCTCGATCATATCGCCAAAGCGGCGCAGGTGATTGCCGCCGCCGGGGTGGAGGTGGTTATCCATGCTTTTCTGGATGGGCGTGATGTGCCGCCCAAATCGGCGCTTGGGCAGATCGCCGCGCTTGAAGCCGCCTTGCCGCCGCAGGCCCGTATTGCCACGGTGATTGGCCGCTTTTACGCGATGGACCGCGACAACCGCTGGGAGCGGGTGCAAAAGGCGTTTGAGCTGATGGTCAATGGTGAGGGTGTATCGGCAAAAACCGCCACGACGGCGATTGAGGCGGCCTATGCTGCAGGTGAAAGTGATGAATTCGTCAGCCCGGCGGTGATTGGCGATTACACCGGCATGCAGGATGGTGACGGTTTGCTGTTTTTGAATTTTCGCGCGGACCGCGCCCGGCAGATATTGCGCGCCTTGGCTGAGCCGGGCTTCGATATGTGCAAAACCGGGCGGCGGCCGAAACTGGCGGCGGTGACCGGCATGGCCGAATACTCGACCCTGCATAATGAATTCATCGATGTGATGTTCCCCTCCGAGCCGATAAAAAACACCCTTGGGCATTGGGTGGCCAGCCATGGGCGCAGCCAGTTTCGCCTTGCCGAAACCGAAAAATACCCCCATGTCACCTTCTTTTTGAACGGCGGAGAGGAGGCGCCAGAGCAGGACGAGGCGCGCTATGTTGCCCCCAGCCCCAAGGTGAGAACCTATGATATGCAGCCTGAAATGTCGGCCGGCGAGGTGACGGAGCATTTTGTGGATGCAATAAAAGGCCAGAAATATGACCTGATCGTGGTGAATTATGCCAACCCCGATATGGTGGGCCATACCGGTGATCTCGGCGCGGCGATCAAGGCCTGCGAGGCGGTGGATGCCGGGCTGGCACAGGCGCTGGAGGCGCTGAAATCGGTGAATGGCGCGATGATCCTGACCGCTGATCACGGCAATTGCGAGGTGATGGTTGACCCCGATACCGGGGCACCACACACGGCCCATACCACCAATCCGGTGCCGGTGCTGCTGGTGGGCAGGCAGGAGGGGGTGGGCTTGCGCGCCGGGCGGCTGGCAGACCTTGCCCCGAGCCTGCTGGAGTTGATGGGCCTGCCCCAGCCAGAGGAAATGACCGGCGTGTCATTGTTAACCCATTGAAAAAACTGCTTTTAGCTCTGCTCATTCTGGCCGCTCCGGCTTTCGCCCAGCAAGACCCGGTATTGGCTTTGCGCGCCGCGTCAGCCGAGATTGATGCCGCCCGCGCTGCTTTGGCGCAGGCGGAGGCGGGTCAAGATCAGCAGCAGGCGCTGGCCCGGAGCATTCGCAGCCTTGAGGGCGGGTTGGCCTCTTTGCGGCTGGCGCTTCGGGCGTCGATGCGGGTGGAAGCTGAAAAACGGGCGGAAATTTTGCAAAACCGCGAGGAGCTGGGCAGTCTGTTGGCGATGCTTGGCGCGCTGGAAAACACCCCGGCGGCGCTGAAGATATTGCACCCTGACGGGGCGGTGGCTTCGGTGCGGGCTGGAATTGTGCTGGCGGCGATCACCCCCGAATTGCAGGCTCGGGCCGCGCAGTTGCGCGGGGAGCTTATTGCGCTCAACGCTTTGAGTGATCTGCACGCCAATGCGCTTTCCAACCTGCAAACCGCGCTGCAAACCCTGCAAAATGCCCGCAATGAGTTAACCATCACCATGCGCGAGAACCTGCCCCCGCCAAGCCCCGCGCCTGCCGGGATGGAGCAACTGGCCCGCGCCAGTAGAGACCTCAGCGGGCTGGCCGCCGGGCTGAGCGCTGGCCTGCCCGGTGCTGCGCCGCTGGCCGTGCCGGTGCTGAACGGGCTGAAAGGGCGCTTGCCGCTGCCGGTTGACGGGGTTCTTGCCCGGTCTTTCAACCTGCCCAATGCGGCGGGTATTCGCCAGCCCGGCATTGTGCTCACCGCGCCGCCGCTTTCGCTGGTGCTGGCCCCGCAGGCGGGCATTGTGCGGTTTTCGGGGGATTTTCTGGAATACGGGCAGGTGGTCATTCTGGAGCCTGCCCCGGAGCAGCTGCAAATCTATGCCGGATTCGGACAAGTTTACGTGAGCACGGGAGAAGTGCTTGAATCTGGCGCGCCGATGGGGCTTCTTGGGGGGAAGATGCCGGATTCCGCCGAGTTTCTGGCGGAGAATGACGGTGAAAATGACAATGGTGGCGAAAGCCTCTATATAGAGATTCGGGAAAATGGAATTCCGGTGGATCCGCTTATGTGGTTTGCCTTGAACTAGACAGGATTGATTTAATGAAGAAATACTGGATCGCCGCCGCTGGTGGTGCCATGATGGGCTTGCTGACCAGCACCCAGTTTGCGCTGCCAAGCCTGGCGCAGGAGCCGCAGCAAACCTCCACCTATGAGCAGCTTGACCTGTTTGGCGATATTTTCGAGCGCATCCGCTCGGCCTATGTGGACGAGGTGGACGAACAGGAGCTAATCCGCGCCGCGATCAACGGTATGCTGATCTCGCTTGATCCGCATTCCTCTTACCTGCCGCCGCAAAACTACGAGGAAATGCAGTTTGACACCCGTGGCGAGTTTGGTGGGCTGGGCATCGAGGTGACCCAGGAAGAGGGCTGGGTGAAGGTGGTTTCACCGATGGATGGCACCCCGGCGGATGAGGCCGGTATTCAGGCCGGAGATTTCATTACCGCGGTGGATGGCGAGCAAACCCTGGGCCTGACCCTGAATGAAGCAGTGGATCTGATGCGCGGCCCGGTTGGCTCTGACATCACCCTGACCATTGTGCGCGACCGCGAGCAGGAGCCTTTTGAGGTGACGATTACCCGCGCGGTCATCAAGCTGACCGCGGCGCGGGTGCGCACCGAGGGGCGCACGATTGTGATGCGGGTCAGCACCTTCAACGAGCAAAGCCTGGATAACCTGACAGACGGGATTGCAAAAGAGCTGGAGGCGGCTGGTGGCATCGAGAATATCGACGGTTTTGTGCTGGATCTGCGCAACAACCCCGGTGGTCTGCTGAGCGAGGCGATCAGCGTTACCGATGCCTTCCTTGAAGAGGGTGAGATCGTATCGACCCGTGGCCGCACCGACCGGGATTCAAGCCGCTATAGCGCCACACCGGGTGATCTGACCCAGGGCAAGCCGATTGTGGTGTTGATCAATGGCGGGTCGGCTTCGGCTTCCGAGATCGTGGCCGGGGCGTTGCAGGACCATCGCCGTGCGGTGATCGTGGGCACCAAGAGCTTTGGCAAAGGCTCGGTGCAGACCATCATGCCGATGCAGGGGGAGGGGGCTATTCGCCTGACCACGGCGCGCTATTATACCCCGTCGGGCCGCTCGATTCAGGCAATGGGGGTTGAGCCGGATATCATCGTGGAATACGTGCCGCCAGTGCCGGTGGACCCGGATGCCGAGGAAGAACGCGCCCGCCGATCGGAGGCGGACCTGCGCGGCGCACTCAACAATGATTCGCTGACCGAGGATGAGCGCCGGCAGATCGAGGATGAGCGCGCCGCGATGGAGGCCGCCGCCAAGCTCAAGGGCCAGGATAACCAGCTGGCCTATGCAATTGACCTGATCACCGGCATTACGGTGATGGCCGGGCAATGATAAATCGGGGGGCGTGAGTGCCCCCCCTTTTTCAAGGGCATTTACCATGGGTGACGGGGAATTTGCGGCGCTGCCTTATCGGCCCAATGTCGGGCTGGTGCTGCTTAATGATACGGGCCGTGTTTTTGCCGGCAGAAGAATCGATACCCCCGATGCCTGGCAAATGCCGCAAGGGGGGATAGATAAGGGCGAGGATGCCGGGGCCGCCGCCCTGCGCGAGCTGGCCGAGGAGACCGGCATCAGCCGTGATCAGGTGGAGATACTGGCAACCAGCAGGGACTGGCTGAAATATGACTTTCCGCCCGAGGTGGCGCAAAAGTTGTTTACCGGCAAAAGTGGCAAGGCGCGGTTTCGTGGCCAGCAGCAGCGCTGGTTTTTGCTGCGCTTTACCGGGGGCGACAGCCAGA
>WFQA01000257.1 GCA_015487255.1 Paracoccaceae bacterium
ATCCACCAGCAACACCCGAAAGTCATACCTCTTAGCAGATTATTATGACCAAACCTGTATTGACATCGTGCGCGAGCGGCTGGCTTGGGTTTTTGAACATTTCGATTATCCGGATCATCCGCAATTTATAGAGCAAGGCCAGTCTTGACCAAAACCTATTAAGGAAATCTCATGAATATACCATTTATCAAGATACATCCGGGCATGGGAAAACTATTGTTGGCCGGTTTCGCCACAGCCACGCTTACGGGCTGTGAGGCCGTGAGCAGCCCCGAAGCCGCCACGCCACAAGCCGCGCCACAGGCCGCAGCAATGGCGCCTGCGAAAAATATTGATGCCGCCTCGGGCATTTCGCGGGATGCACTGGTCTCCATCATGGGGATCGAAAACAAGGTTGTGGTTTTCTTCATTGCCGCCCGGGCCAGTCAGGCCCAGCTCGCGGCCGCCCCGGCCAAGCTTTGTGCCGCGCGCGGCCTGCGCCTTGCCAGTTCTGAGATCAAAGACCTCGACCACCCCGCATCCATGCCCGGTGTCCGCAAACTTGTAGCAACCTGCCGTTAACCCCTCGGAGGCCCACCCGATGAACGATCAACCCAATAACGCACAATTCCATGCCGAGTCCTTTTTACAGGGGCATAACCTCGAATATGTCGAGGCGCTTCAGGCCCGCTATGCGGAAAACCCGAACGCGGTGGATGAAAGCTGGCGCAATTATTTTGCCGCGCTAGGCGTGGCCGCTGCCGAGGCCCGGGCCGAAGCCGATGGCCCAAGCTGGAGCCGCCCCGACTGGCCGCCGGTGCCACAAGATGACCTGACCGCCGCGCTTGATGGCCAATGGCCGGAAGAGCCTGCAAAAGCGGCGGATAAACTGCGCGCCAAGGCGGCGGAAAAAGGTGCCGCCATTACCGAGGCCGAGGTGCAGCAGGCGGTGCTTGACAGTATGCGCGCCCTGATGCTGATCCGCGCTTATCGTATTCGCGGCCATCTTTCGGCTGATCTTGACCCGCTGCGCCTTGAGCCGCCCAAGCCCCACCCGGAGTTGGACCCGGCGATGTATGGCTTTACCGAGGCCGATATGGACCGGCCAATTTTTCTTGATAACGTGCTGGGGCTGGAACATGCCTCGATGCGCCAGATTGTCGAGATCGTGAAACGCACCTATTGCGGCACCTTCGCGCTGCAATACATGCATATTTCCAACGCCGCGCAAGCCGGCTGGCTGAAAGAGCGGATCGAGGGCTATGGCAAGGAGATCGGCTTTACCAAAGAAGGGCGCAAGGCGATCCTGAATAAGCTGGTCGAGGCCGAGGGTTTCGAGAAATACCTGCATGTGAAATACATGGGCACCAAGCGGTTTGGCCTTGATGGCGGCGAGAGCCTGATCCCGGCGATGGAGCAGATCATCAAGCGCGGCGGGGCGCTCGGGGTGAAGGAGATCGTGATCGGCATGCCGCACCGTGGGCGGCTTTCGGTGCTGGCCAATGTGATGGGCAAGCCTTACCGCGCCATTTTCAACGAGTTTCAGGGCGGCTCCAGCAAGCCGGATTCGGTCGAAGGCTCGGGGGATGTGAAATACCATCTCGGCGCCAGTTCGGACCGTGAGTTTGACGGCAATTCGGTACATTTGAGCCTGACCGCCAACCCCAGCCACCTTGAGGCGGTTAACCCTGTGGTGCTGGGCAAGGTGCGCGCCAAGCAAGAGCAGATGGGGGATTTGGAGCGCAGCGCCGTTTTGCCGGTGCTGTTGCACGGGGATGCGGCTTTTGCCGGGCAGGGTGTGGTTGCCGAGTGTTTTGGCCTGTCGGGCCTGCGCGGGCATCGCACTGGCGGCACCATTCATATTGTGGTTAACAACCAGATCGGTTTTACCACTTCGCCGCATAATTCGCGCTCCTCCCCTTACCCGACCGATATTGCCCTGATGGTGGAAGCGCCGATTTTCCATGTGAACGGGGACGACCCGGAGGCGGTGGTGCATGCCGCCAAGGTGGCCACCGAGTTCAGGCAGAAATTTGGCAAGGATGTGGTGCTGGATATCTTTTGTTATCGCCGCTTTGGCCATAACGAGGGTGACGAGCCGATGTTCACCCAGCCGCAGATGTATACCGAGATCAAAAAGCACAAAACCACGCTGCAGCTTTACACCGAGCGGTTGATCAAGGACGGGCTGATCCCCGAAGGCGAGATCGAGGAGATGAAAACCAAATTCCAGGCCTTTCTGGCGGACGAATTTGAGATCGGCACCGAATATAAGCCCAACCGGGCAGACTGGCTGGATGGCCGCTGGTCCAAAATGCGGCGCAATACCGAGGAATACCAGCGCGGCGAAACTGCGGTGAACCTTGCGCGGGTCAAGGAAGTGGGCGAAGCGCTGACCAAACTGCCTGAAGGCTATAACGCCCATAAAACCGTGCTGCGCCTGCTGAAGGCCAAGCAAAAGATGTTTGAAACCGGCAAGGGTATCGACTGGGCCACCGGCGAGGCGCTGGCCTTTGGCACGCTATTGCTGGATGGTTTCCCGGTGCGGCTATCGGGGCAGGATTGCACGCGGGGCACGTTTTCCCAGCGCCATTCCGGCATTATCGACCAGAAAACCGAAGCGCGCTATTTGCCGCTCAACCATATCAAGCCCGGGCAAGCGCAATACGAGGTTATCGATTCGATGCTCTCGGAATATGCGGTGCTGGGTTTTGAATACGGTTACTCATTGGCCGAGCCGGATACGCTGACGCTCTGGGAAGCGCAATTTGGTGATTTTGTGAATGGTGCACAGATCATGATCGACCAGTTCATCAGCTCGGGCGAGGCCAAGTGGCTGCGCATGTCGGGCCTGGTGATGCTGCTGCCGCATGGCTATGAGGGGCAGGGACCTGAGCACTCTTCGGCCCGCCCGGAGCGGTTTTTGCAGATGTGTGGCGAAGATAACTGGACGGTGGCAAATTGCACGACCCCGGCCAATTATTACCATATTCTGCGCCGGCAGATGCACCGTTCTTTCCGGCGGCCTTTGGTGTTGTTCACCCCCAAATCACTGTTGCGGCACAAGCTGGCCACTTCGGCTTTGAGCGAGTTTGGCGAGGGCTCGAGCTTTCACCGCCTGTTATGGGATGACGCGCAACTGGGCAATTCCGGGACCAAGCTGGTGGCTGACAACAAGATCAGGCGCGTGGTGATGTGCTCGGGCAAGGTTTATTATGACCTGCTGGCCGAGCGCGATGCGCGCGGGATTGATGATATCTACCTGCTGCGGGTCGAGCAGCTATACCCCTTCCCCGGGCGCTCGATGCGCGAAGAGCTGGTGCGCTTTTCAGGTGCGGAAATTGTTTGGTGTCAGGAGGAGCCTAAAAATCAGGGCTATTGGTCTTTTATCGACCCGCATATCGAGGATGTATTGGCCGGGGTGAAAACCGGCTCCAGCCGGGCGCGTTATGTGGGGCGCAAAGCGGCGGCCTCACCGGCGACCGGGCTGGCCAAATCACACAAATTACAGCAAGCGGCATTGATAGATGATGCGCTGACCATTGAAGGAAAAACCAAATGACCGAAATTCGCGTGCCAACCCTTGGTGAATCCGTGACCGAAGCAACCGTGGCGACCTGGTTCAAGAAACCCGGTGATGCGGTGGCGGTGGATGAAATGCTCTGCGAACTGGAAACCGACAAGGTGACGGTTGAAGTGCCCTCGCCTGCCGCCGGTGTGCTGGGTGAAATAGTGGCCGGTGAGGGCGAGACCGTAGGCGTGGATGCCCTGCTCGCCACACTGGTTGAAGGGACCGGCGCAGTGGCAGCGGCCCCAACCGCTGCGCCTGCCAAAGCCGAGGCTCCGGCCGCTGCGGCACCGGCATCGAAAGACGTGGAAGACGCGCCGTCAGCCAAAAAGATCATGGCCGAAAAGGGGATAGACCCGGCATCGGTCAAGGGCAGTGGCCGCGATGGGCGAATCATGAAGGAAGATGTGGTGAAAGTGGCGGCAGCCCCGGCAGCCGCCCCCGCGCCGCGCCCGGTTGACACTGCCGCGCGCGAGGAGCGGGTGAAGATGACCCGCTTGCGCCAGACCATCGCCCGGCGCCTGAAAGAGGCGCAGAATACCGCCGCGATGCTGACCACCTATAACGAGGTGGATATGAGCGCGATCATGGACCTGCGCCGTGAATACAAGGACCTGTTTTTGAAAAAACACGGGGTGAAGCTGGGCTTCATGAGCTTTTTCACCAAGGCTTGTGTGCATGCGCTCTTTGAGGTGCCCGAGGTGAATGCCGAGATTGACGGCACCGAGATTGTTTATAAAAACTACGTCAATATGGGGGTGGCGGCAGGCACGCCGACCGGGCTTGTGGTGCCGGTGATCCGTGATGCGGATGCGATGTCTTTTGCCGATATCGAGAAGAAAATCGGTGAGCTGGGCGGCAAGGCGCGGGATGGTAAGCTGAGCATGGCAGAAATGCAGGGCGGCAGTTTTACCATTTCCAATGGCGGGGTTTATGGCTCGCTGATGAGCTCACCCATTTTGAACCCGCCGCAATCGGGGATTTTGGGCATGCATAAAATTCAGGAGCGGCCGGTGGCGATCAATGGCGAAGTGGTTATTCGCCCGATGATGTATCTGGCCCTGAGCTACGACCACCGCGTGGTGGACGGCAAAGGCGCGGTGACCTTCCTTGTGCGCGTGAAAGAAGCGCTGGAAGACCCGCGGCGGTTGTTGATGGACCTTTAGATCTACGGCGAAACGAAATGTAGGGTGGGGTTTTCCCCCACCAATAGGGAAAGGGAATCCCAATGGCAGAGTATGACGTAATTATCATCGGTGGCGGCCCGGGGGGCTATGTGTGCGCCATCCGCTGTGCGCAACTGGGGTTGAAAACCGCCTGTGTGGAAGGGCGCGGGGCGCTTGGGGGCACCTGCCTCAATGTCGGGTGCATTCCGTCAAAGGCGTTGCTGCATGCCTCGCACAGCTACCACGAGGCCCATACCAATTTCGAGAAAATGGGGCTGATGGGCGGGGCGGTGAGCGTCGATATGCCCAAGATGATGGAGTATAAGCAATCCGTGATTGATGCCAATGTCAACGGGATCGAGTTTTTGTTCAAGAAAAACAAGGTTGATTACCTGCGCGGCTGGGGGAAGATCACGGCCAAGGGGGAGGTGAGCGTTGACGGCGAGGTGCATAAAGCCAAAAATATCGTGATTGCCACCGGCTCGGAAGTGGCCCCGCTGAAAGGCGTTGAGGTGGACCAGGAAACGGTGATTGATTCCACGGGCGCGCTGGCGTTGAGTGAGGTGCCAAAGCGCATGGTGGTGATTGGCGCGGGGGTTATCGGGCTTGAAATGGGCTCGGTTTATGCCCGGCTCGGAGCGGAAGTGACGGTGGTGGAGTATCTCGACCACATCACCCCCGGCATGGACGGCGAGCTGCAAAAAACCCTGCTGCGCAGCTTGAAAAAGCAGGGCATAAAATTTGTGCTTGGGGCGGCGGTTTCGGGTGTGGAGGTCAAAAAAGGCGTGGCCAAGGTCAATTACACCCTGCGCAAGAATGGCAGCGAAGCCAGCTTAGAGGCCGAAAAAGTGCTGCTGGCCACCGGGCGCAAGCCGTTTACCGACGGGCTGGGGCTGGAGGAAATGGGCATTGCCACCACCAAGCGCGGGCAGGTTGAGACCGATGGCGTTTGGCGCACCAATGTCGAGGGTATCTATGCGATTGGTGACGTGATTGAAGGCCCGATGCTGGCCCACAAGGCCGAGGAAGAGGGTATCGCCGTGGCCGAAAGCATTGCCGGGCAGGCGGGCCATGTGAATTACGAGGTGATTCCGGGGGTGATCTACACCACGCCCGAGGTGGCAAGCGTGGGCAAGACCGAAGCCGATCTTAAGGACGAGGGCCGCGCCTACAAGGTTGGCAAATTCAGCTTTATGGGCAATGGCCGCGCCAAGGCGGTGTTTGGCTCCGAGGGGTTTGTGAAGATTCTGGCCGATAAGGAAACGGACCGGATTCTGGGCTGCCACCTGATGGGACCAATGGCCGGAGAGTTGATCCACGAGATTTGCGTGGCGATGGAATTTGGCGCTTCTGCAGAGGATATCGCCCGCACCTGCCATGCCCATCCGACATTCTCCGAAGCGGTGCGCGAGGCGGCTTTGGCTTGCGGGGATGGTGCCATTCATGCCTGACATCGCGCTCCTGATACTGGGTGCGGTATTGGGGGGGCTGGTGAACGGGTTGAGCGGCTTTGGCTATGCGATCATGGCGCTGGGAGTGTGGCTGTTTTTTTTGCCCCCGGCACTGGCCGGGCCGCTGGTGGTGATGTCGATCATTGCTTCCAATTTGCAGGCGATGCCACGGGTCTGGCGGCATATCAACCTGCGCCATACCGCGCCTTTTGTGCTTGGCGGGGTGCTGGGGGTGCCGATAGGGGTGGCCCTGCTCGGGGTGGTTTCGGTGCTGGCGTTCAAGGTTTTTGTCGCGGTGGCCATTCTGGTTTTTTTGGCCACCATGCTGATATCTGGCAAGCATATCGCCCTGCCCGCCGCGGCCGCGCGCTTCAACCCGGCCATTGGCCTGATCGGTGGGGTGATGGGCGGGCTGGCCGGGCTGGTCGGGGTGGCACCGATCATCTGGGCCACCTTGCTGCGCTGGGATAAAGCAACCAAGCGCGGGTTGTTTCAAAGCTATAATCTCAGCATGTCGGTGCTGACATTTTTCATTCTGCTCTGGAGCGGGTTCATCACTGTTGAGCTATTGAGGCTGGCCGCAATTTCGCTGCCGGTCTCGGTGCTGGCGGGCTGGGTCGGGGTGCGGATTTTCGAGCGGCTGGGCGAGGCGCAGTTTCAGGGGGTGATCATGGCCATTCTCGGGGCGTCAGGCCTTTCGATCCTGCTCAGCCTGTTTATTTAGCCCGCTCCACCACGGGTCATCCCGCAGGGCTGAGCGCAGTGGCGTATGGGTTTGCGCCGGGGCGTTTTCGATATAGGCATGGGCCTCGGCAAGGTTTTCACCGCGCAAGGTTTTGAGATAGGCCATGCCGCGCGCCACGCTGAAACCCTGCCCGGTATGGGCTTTGAAATTGGGTTCAAGGTCGGTCCAGACCGCGCCATCCCAGCCGTTGGCGGCGCACCATTCGCGCACGATCTCAACCACCTCCGGCATCCGCCCGTGCTGCAAATCCGGGTGACAGGCCCCGATACGCTTGGCAGGTGCCCGCTCCCGGGCGCGCAAATCCTCTATCGCTGCATGAATATCACGCCGCTTTGAGGTGATCACATGGGTTTGGCACGCCACCCCCGCCACCGGGTCAAGGCATACGGCCAGCCCCATTTTGCGCTTGGGGGAGATGCGGGAAAACTCCATTGGCAATTGCGGCCCCGCCGCCATCAGCCAGCCCCCCGCCACATGGGGCGACAGGATTTCGAGATCCCAGATCAGCGAACCCCAGCCAATGATGGCAATTCGGCTCACGGCCATTTACACGCCGGCGGCAGCGACATCAGCACCGCCTCGGGGTTATGCCCGGTTTGCAGGCCAAATTGCGTGCCGCGATCATAGACAAGGTTAAACTCCGCATAGCGCCCGCGCTTGATCAACTGGTGCTCGCGCTCATCCTTGCTCCACGGTTCAAACATGTGCTTTTCGGTCAATGGCACAAAGGCTTTCAGAAAGGCCCGGCCCACATCTTGGGTGAAGGCAAAATCCGCCGCCCAGTCACCGGTGTTGTGGTCGTCATAAAATATGCCCCCCACTCCGCGCGGCTCGTTCCAGTGCCTGATCATGAAATATTCATCGGCCCATTTTTTGTAGCGCGGGTAATAAGCCGGGTCATGGGCGTCACAGGCCTCTTGCAGGCGGGCGTGGAAAAACGCGGTATCCTCATCCACCTCAACCATCGGGTTCAGGTCCGCCCCGCCGCCAAACCACCAGCCAAACGGGGTCCAGAACATGCGGGTGTTCATATGCACCGCCGGGGTTTTGGGCGAGCGCATATGGGCCACAAGCGATATACCAGCCGCCCAGAATTGCGGGTTTTCGGCAATTTTCCCCATGCCTTTGCGCGCGGTCATCGAGCGCTGGGCGGCCGCGCCCAATGTGCCGTAAACGGTGGAGATATTCACCCCCACCTTCTCAAAAACCCGCCCCTGGCGCATGACCGACATCTCGCCGCCGCCTGCATCCGTGCCATCGCCATTATCACGCCTGGTTGGCTTGCGCTCAAAGCGCCCGGCGGGCAGCTCGGTAAACGGGCCTTGGTTTTGCGCATCTTCCAGTGCCTCAAAGGCGGTGCAAATCTGGTTGCGCAGCGCTTCAAACCACGCCGAGGCGCGGGCTTTTTGCGGGGTCATATCGGGTGTGTTTTCCATGCCCCGTTTCTAGCTATTATCGCGCAGGACCGCCACGAAAAAATGCAGAGCAATCATGGGTTGACCAAACCGGGTTACAGCGGTATAAATACGCACCTTTCATTGGACAGGAATAAGAAAATGATTCGAGCAAAGCACATCCCAGCGATCTGACACGCCTGCTTTGCTTGTGGGCCATCCGCCCACCCTTTCATTTTCCATATTCTGAAGCGCCCCGAGGAGGGCCATCCGATGATACCCCCACATGTAGCTGGCGATACGCGCCCGGTTTCCGATTATGAGCCTTTGCCCGACTGGTTTATCCGGGATATGGGGGCGCGGGTTGATGAAATTACCCCGGTTGGCTGCTGGCAACTGCCAATCTGGCCGGGCTTTCGGCTTGCGCTGAAGATCATCCCTGTCAAAGGAGCCGGACATGTTTAAAAAATTCGAAAACCTGATCAACCCCTTTCAGCCCCACCCAAAGGC
>WFQA01000258.1 GCA_015487255.1 Paracoccaceae bacterium
GTTTGCCAGCCGTTTTACCGATGTGCTGCTGCCTAATATTTTTGGCGAGGGGGCAAAGCCGGATTATAACAACGTCACCGCCACATTGATCGACCGGCTTTTGCAGGGCAAGACCCCGGAAATAAACCCCGAAGGGCGCATCCCGCTGCTGCATGCCGGGGCGGCGGTGCGGGTGATGATCAATGCCGCGCTGCATGGCGAGACCGGCACCATCACCCCCGAAGCGCCGGTTATCGGCATTCCGGCGCTGTATGAAAAGCTGCAAGGCTTTCACCATCTTTATCAGCAAAATATCTTCCCCGAACTGTCCGATCCGTTTGATCTGGCGCTGTTCAACAGCTACCGCGCCGCCAGCTATCCAACTGGCTGGCCGCGCCCGCTCACATTGCATGATGATGCTCGTGGCCGCCTGTTTGAGGCGGTGAAGGGCGGCGGTGGCGGGCAGTGTTTTGTCTCCACCACCCGGCCAGGAGTCACCCGGGGCGATCATTTTCATCTGCACAAGGTCGAGCGGTTTTTGGTGCTGCAGGGCGAGGCGGTGATCCGCATGCGCAAGGTATTGGCGGATGAGGTCTGGGAATATCGGGTCAACGGCGAGGCCCCGGCGCCGGTTGACATGCCCAGCATGCACACCCACTCGATTGAAAACATCGGCAAAACCCCGTTGCTGACCCTGTTTTGGACCCACGATCTGTTTGACCCGCAATCCCCCGACACTTACGCCGACAAGGTGCTGCCATGACAAAACTCAAAGTAATGACCATCCTTGGCACCAGGCCCGAGATCATCCGGCTCTCGCGGGTGATGGCGCGGCTGGACGATTATTGCGACCATGTGGTTGTGCATACCGGGCAGAATTATGATTACGAGCTGAACGGGGTGTTTTTTGACGAGATGAACATCCGCAAACCTGACCATTTTCTCGAGGTGGGCGGTGGCTCGCTGGGTGAAATGCTCGGCGGTATTCTGAGCCGGAGCGAAGCGGTGATCAAAGCCGGGCGCCCCGATGCGGTGCTGGTTTTGGGCGATACCAATTCGGCGATTTCGGCGATTATGGCGCGGCGAATGAAGGTGCCGGTCTATCATATGGAGGCCGGCAATCGCTCGTTTGACCGCAACGTGCCCGAAGAAACCAACCGCAAACTGGTGGACCATATCGCCGATTTCAACCTTGTTTATACCGAGCACGCCCGCCGCCACCTGCTGGCCGAAGGGCTGGCGCACCGGCGCATCTTGCTCACCGGCAGCCCGATGCGCGAGGTGCTTGAGCATTATCGCGCCGCGATCAACGCTTCCGATATTTTGGCGCGCGAGGGGCTGGAGTCGGGCAAATATTTCATCGCCTCGCTGCACCGCGAGGAAAATGTGGATAGTGCCGCAAGGCTGCAAAGCCTGCTGGATGCGCTCAATCTGCTGGCTGAAAAATACGGCTTTCCGGTGATTCTCTCCACCCATCCGCGCACCGCCAAGCGGCTGCTTGCACTGGGCCACAGCCCGCACGATTTGGTCAAATTCGCCAAGCCTTTTGGCTTTTTTGATTATAACCGGCTGCAACAAAGCGCTTTTTGCGCCATTTCCGATAGCGGCACCATTGCCGAGGAGGCGGCGATTCTCGGCTTTGCCGCCATCACCCCGCGTGACGCCATCGAGCGCCCCGAGGCGCTGGATGTGGGCACGGTCATCATGACCGGGCTGAACGCCGATACCATCCTGAACGGGGTGGAGGCGATCACCCGGCGGCAATCCGCCCCGCCCGTGCCAACGGATTATTGTATCGAAAACACCGCTGAGCGCGTGGTGAACCTGATTCTGGGCACGGCCTTGCTTTCCAACGGCTGGGACGGGATCCGCTCCAATGACCCGGCCCCATGACCATGCGCGCGAAGATCATGAAACGCGGTTTTGATATTATCGCCTCGGCGCTGGGTCTGCTGTTGTTTTGGCCGGTTATCCTCGTCGGTTGGCTGATTGCCCGCAAGGATACCGGGGCTTCGGGGTTTTTCCTCCAACAGCGGGTCGGGCGGCACGGGCGGCTGTTTTGGGTGGTTAAATTGCGCACCATGCGCCCGGTCGCCGGCACCAGCATTACCACCAGCAATGACGCCCGGATCACCAAATGGGGCGCGCGCTTTCGCCGCCTGAAGATCGATGAACTGCCCCAGCTCTGGAATGTGCTCAAAGGCGA
>WFQA01000259.1 GCA_015487255.1 Paracoccaceae bacterium
CAAGACAGGCATTCGTCTATCCTGGCGCGGGGTGAAAAAACGCTCGCGACTAAAGCATATCGATTGGCAGGTTCGGGGCTACTTCCAGCAGCTTGTCATTATCCTGAACCATATAATCAAATGTCGCCATCGCAATCATTGCGCCGTTATCAGTGGCCCATTGCAGCGGTGGCAGGGCGAGCCTTACCCCGGCCTCCTCACAGAGCGCTTTCATACCAAAGCGCAGTTGCGGGCTGGCGGAAACCCCGCCAACCACAATCAGGCTTGCGGGCTGATAATGCGCAATCGCGGCGCGGCACTTGCCGATCAACACATCCATCGCCGCCGCCACAAAAGACGCCGCCACATCCGCCACCTCGGCATCAGGGTTTTGCTCCAGATGCCGCCGCACAGATGATTTCAGGCCGGAGAAGGAAAACTCGAACCCCTTGCCAAGCATCGGGCGGGGGAATTTGATATTGGCCACACCCGTTTTGGCCAACCGGTCCAGCACCGGCCCGCCGGGAAAGCCAAGTTTAAGCATGCGCGCCACCTTGTCATAGGCCTCACCCACCGAGTCATCCCGCGTGGTGCCGACCAGCGCAATGCTGCTTGCATCTTTCATAAAGGCCAGCAGCGTGTGCCCGCCTGATGCCAGCAGCACAATCGCCGGGTAATCCACCTTGCCACCTTCCAGCAGGGCGCTGCGCAGATGGCCGCGCAGATGGTTGATACCATATACCGGCAGCCCCCAGCCCGCCCCCAGCCCGCTGGCGGTGTGGATGCCCACCAGCAACGAGCCGATCAGCCCCGGCCCGCGCGTGACCCCGATGGCGCTCAGCTGATCTGGTGACAGGCCCGCCTCGGCCAGCACCGCTTCAAGGGTCGGGATGATCGCCGCCACATGCGCCCGGCTGGCAAATTCCGGGTAGATCCCGCCATAGCCCGCATGCACCTCGACCTGCGAAGCGGTTTTGCAGCTCAGCACCTGGCCGCTCTCGTCAACCACCGCGATCGAGGTATCATCACAGGAGGTTTCGATCCCCAGCACCAGTTTTTGTCTCATATCCCCAGCACCTCTTTCAGGGCCGCAGCACCAAGTGCCCCCCGACGCAAAACCGTGAAGGGCGTGGTTTGGCAATCTATCAGGGTCGAGGGTGCCCCCTTGCGCGGCCCGGCATCAATGGCCACATCAGGCACACCGGCAAGCTGGGCTTTTATCGCGGCAATTTCCGCCGGGGTCTCCTTGCCGCTGGTATTGGCGCTGGTGGCCAGCAGCGGGCCGGTTTTTTTGAGCAGGGCCAGCAGGGAATGATCAGCCGGCATACGCACTGCCACCTCGTTTCTCCCCTGTAGCCAAGCGGGTGTGCGCGCCGGCTCCAGCCCGAGAACCAGCGTCAGCGGCCCCGGCATGAAGCGGCTTTCCAGCAGGTGCGCCACGCGGTGGTCGATCTTCACCCCAAGCGCGGCAAGCTGGCTGGCATTGGCCACAAAGATCGGCAGGTTTTTTTCTGCCGGGCGGTTTTTGAGGGCAAATATCCGCGCCACCGCCGCCGGAATATCCGGGCGTGCCAGCAGCCCGTAAACCGTGTCGGTCGGTAGCAGCGCCACCCCGCCATCCAGCAATATTTCTGCTATGTCATCCATCATCAATACCCAGATTTGATGTATCAACCAGTGGCACCACCATTCCTTTGGCCGGGTGCAAACAGGGGGTGAGCAGCGCCAACGCCTGCCCCGGCACCTCGTTCAGCCCCGGCCATTCAGCGCCTGAAAGCGAGGGCAGGGACACCATTTCCGGCGCTGCATCTCCGGCAACCACAGCCGCCCCGGTATAGGTTTTGGGGCAAACCTGGCCAGTGTCAGAAAACCCCGCTTCGGTGATTTGCCCCCCCCGCACCAAGGCCCAGTGGAACTGCTGCCGCGCCGCCTTGCGCAGCACAAGGCAGGGCCGCCGATAGGTGGCCTCACCGTATACCCCCAATATCACAAATGAATTCAGCGGCAGCACCGGCAGGCCAAGCGCAAAGCCAAGCCCGTTGGCAAAGGCAACGGCAGAGCGGGTGGCCCCCAGCCGCCCCGGTCCGATATCAACAATAATACCGTCAATCTCAGCCATGCTTCGCCCCGCGATGGCCAGCGCCTTGCCCAGCTCCACCCCGTAATCCAGCCGCTGCACCTGATCAAAGCGCTGCTCAATCACTACCTCATCCTGCCAAAGCACCAGCACCGGCCGCCCCGAGGATGTTTGCAAAAACAACTTCATGGCTGTGCCTCGCGATACGCTTGCAATGCCAGCTTCAGGAGTGCCCCGCCCCGCGCCCCGAAGCTGGAAAAGGCAACAAACCGTGCCGTTTCACGCGCCGGGTCGGGGCTGAAATCGAGCGAGACATAATGCTCGAAAACCCCTTCCAGCGCTGCCCCCCATTCAATGAAAGCCACGCCGTGCTCCAGCTCATTTTCCAGCCCGAGATCGATAAAATCAGCCTCGCCCCTGAGCCGGTAGGCGTCAACATGCAGCAGCGAAAACGCCTTTGCCGGATAGATATTGGCAATGGTATAGGTGGGGCTGCTCACCCCTTCCGCCCCCAGCTCCGCCGCAGCGGCGTTGACAAAACAGGTTTTGCCCATGGCCAGCCCGCCATTGAGCAGCAGCACATCACCGACCCTAAGCTGGCGGGCAAAAGCCCGGGCCAGCAGGGCGGTATCGGCTTCTGAGCCAAGATGGAGCTGTGGTTTATTGTGCATATCGGGCCGGTTGTTGCGGTTTTGACCTGTCTTTTCATACCCCCCGCCCGGCGTCAACAAGCGGCTTTTTTGGCGCGCGGCGCGAAATCATGAGCCGGCTTGATACCTGAAGGGTATCCCGGGCGAATTTTGGGTAAAATAATGTGTCAAATTATCGGGATGCGGCATTTTGTTGGGTGAAAAACATTTTCGCATGGGCTATAGAGGCGGCACGGTTTTTCCCCGGAGAGTGGTTTATGGATTACAACGCGAATTTGGACAAGGCGCTGGCGGCATTGCATGGCGAGGACCGCTACCGGGTGTTTATGGACATTCTGCGCCAAAAGGGCCGGTTTCCGCGCGCCAAATGGAACCGCCCCGACGGGCAGGTGCAGGATATTACGGTCTGGTGTGGCAATGATTACCTCGGCATGGGGCAAAACCCCGTGGTTCTGGAGGCTATGCATCAGGCGATCGAGACCGCCGGGGCCGGCTCGGGGGGCACCCGCAATATTTCGGGCACCACCGCTTATCATACCGCGCTGGAGCGCGAGATCGCCGATCTGCACCAAAAAGAAGAGGCGTTGGTATTCACTTCGGCCTATATCGCCAATGATGCCACGCTCTCGACCCTGCCAAAGCTGTTTGAGGGGCTGATCATTTTTTCTGACGAGCTCAACCATGCCAGCATGATCGAAGGCTTGCGCCGGGGCGGCGGCAAAAAGCATATCTGGCGGCATAATGATGTGGCGCATCTGCGCGAGTTGCTGGAGGCGGCGGACCCGGCCGCCCCCAAGCTGATCGCCTTTGAATCGGTTTATTCGATGGACGGGGATTTTGGCCCGCTGCACGAGGTGTGTGATCTGGCCGAGGAGTTTAACGCGCTCACCTATCTGGACGAGGTGCATGCGGTTGGCATGTATGGCCCGCGCGGCGGCGGGCTTTCGGAGGCCGAGGGGCTGACCGGGCGGATTGATATCATCAACGGCACGCTGGGCAAGGCTTACGGGGTGATGGGCGGCTATATAGCGGCCTCGACAAAAATGATCGATGCGGTGCGTTCTTATGCGCCGGGGTTTATCTTCACCACCTCCCTGCCGCCGGCGGTGCTGGCCGGGGCGGCGGCCTCGATCGCTTATCTCAAAACCCATCAGGAGCTGCGCGACGCCCAGCAGGAAGCCGCCAAGGTGCTGAAATTGCGCCTTAAATCGCTGGGCCTGCCGGTGATGGATAGCCCGAGCCACATTGTGCCGGTGCATGTGGGTAACCCGGCGAAATGCAAAATGCTGTCGGATTCTCTGCTGAAGGATTTTGGCATCTATGTGCAGCCGATCAACTTTCCCACCGTGCCGCGCGGCACCGAGCGGCTGCGCTTCACCCCCTCACCGGTGCATGACAGCCCGATGATGGACGAGCTGGTGCAGGCATTGGACAGCCTGTGGAAACAATGCGAACTGGCCCGCAAGCCCATGGCCTGCTGAGCTTGAGCGCTTTCCTGCTTAAGTTGCTGGACATGTTGAAAAAAACCACCTAAAACCCATGAATAAAGTGTTACAATCCAGTTAAGACTTCGGTAAGGAGTGATTCGTTACGCGAGTTGGCGCAACACGGGCACAAGGGCAGTATAGTGAATTCCATCGAGACACAGAGCGAGGAATTGCAGGGTTTTGACTCTTTCGAGTTGCGCCTTGGCGATGAGCTGCGCGGTGAGCGCGCCACGCTTGGCAAATCTCTGCTCGATGTGCAGCGTGACCTGCGCATCAAGGCCTCCTACATTGCCGCGATTGAGAATTGCGACCTGTCTGTTTTTGAAAACACCGGGTTTTTGGCGGGCTATGTGCGCTCCTACGCCCGCTATCTGGAGTTGGACCCGGAAGATACCTATGCCCGGTTCTGCGCAGAATCCAATTTTAAGGGCGCGCATGCCGACCTTGGCCGCCGCCGCGAGGATGGGGCCAATGGCCGCGTTGCCGCGATCAGCGCCGCCGGAGGCAATGATTTCAACCCGATTTTTGGCCAGGCCACGGCCGGGCGCGCCGGCGGTATTGATCTTTCTGCCTTTGGCCCGCTTTTGGTGGTCATTGCCCTGATCGGCGGGCTGATCTTTGGCGGCTGGACATTGCTGAAGGATATCCAGCGGGTTGATATCGCCCCGATCGAGCAATCCCCCGTGGTGTTGGATTCGGTTGAGATCGCCGATTTTGCCACCGGGATGGATGCTGCCGCGCTGGACCGCTCCAGCGAGCAGGCGATGGACCTGAACCGGCTCTATACCAGCCGTGCCCTCAGCGTGCCGGTGGTCACCCCGCGTGACGGCCCGATCGGCGCGCTCAGTGGCGAAACGCTCAGCAGCTTTGCCGCGCCGGCTGTGCAGGCACCGGCTGCCGTCATCCCCGAAGCGATTGTTGCCGCGGTTGAAAACATGGCCGCGATTGGCGCGCCGGTGGTCAGCGTGGCCGAGCGCCGGCCGCTGATCAGCATTTTTGCCCAGAAAGAGGCATGGGTGCGGGTGAGCGCCGCAGATGGCGCGGTATTGTTTGAAAAACTGCTGGCTCCGGGCGAGCAATATACCCTGCCTGCCAAGGCCGAGTTGGCCAGCTTGCGCGCGGGTAATGCCGATTGGCTTTACCTGATGGTTGACGGGCAGGTGTTTGGCCCGGTCAAGGGGGTGAACGGGGTGGCGCGTGATGTATCGCTGGCTGCGGCCGATATTACCGAGAGCTTTGCGCCGCTGGGCACGCTGACCGCCGAAATGCGCGTGGTGTCAGAGGAATTGACCCGTGCCGCTGCTTTGGTTAACCAATAATTTCATCTTGACGGGCAGGCTGGGGCAGGGTGCCTGCATTTGCCGTGCGCCCATGTATCTGCTCAACAAAACTGGCCAATACTCCCATGACCCATAACCCCATTCGCCCGTGGCGCGATATCGAGCGCCGCAAAAGCCGCCAGATCATGGTTGGCAATGTGCCGGTTGGCGGTGATGCCCCGATTACGGTGCAGACCATGACCAACACCGTTACCGCCGATGTGGCGGCGACATTGGCACAAATAGAGGCCTGTGCCGAGGCGGGGGCGGATATTGTGCGGGTTTCCTGCCCGGATGAGGCGGCGACCAGGGCTTTTAAGGAAATTGCCCGCGAAAGCCCGGTGCCTTTGGTGGCGGATATCCATTTTCACTACAAGCGCGGGGTCGAGGCGGCAGCGGCGGGCGCGGCCTGTTTGCGCATCAACCCCGGTAATATCGGCAGCCCAGAGCGGGTGCGCGAGGTGATCGCGGCGGCGCGCGATAACGGCTGTTCGATCCGCATCGGGGTCAACGCAGGCAGCCTTGAGCGCCATTTGCTGGAGAAATACGGCGAGCCGTGCCCGGATGCGATGATCGAGAGCGGGCTGGACCATATCCGCATCCTGCTCGACAATAATTTCGACAATTTCAAAATCAGCGTCAAAGCCTCTGATGTTTTTATGTCTGCCGCTGCTTATCACGGGCTGGCCGGGGCCACCGATGCGCCGATCCATCTGGGCATTACCGAGGCGGGGGGGCTGGTTTCGGGCAGCATCAAATCCGCCATCGGCCTTGGCTCGCTGCTGTGGGCCGGGATAGGCGATACCATCAGGGTGTCGCTTTCGGCTGATCCGGTGCGCGAGGTGAAGGCGGGGTTTGAAATTCTCAAATCGCTGGGGCTGCGGCATCGGGGGGTTAATATCATCTCCTGCCCCTCCTGCGCGCGCCAGGGCTTTGATGTGATCAAAACCGTCGAGGCGCTGGAATTGCGCCTCGAGCATGTGCGCACCCCGATCAGCCTGAGCATTATCGGCTGTGTGGTCAACGGCCCCGGAGAGGCCTTGATGACCGATATCGGTTTTACCGGTGGCGGTGCCGGCTCGGGTATGGTTTATGTGATGGGCAAGCAAGACCACAAGCTGGACAATGACGCCATGATCGACCATATAGTCGGGCTGGTGGAAGCGCGCGCCGCAACGATTGAAAAAGGGCAATAGATGCAAAGAATGGCAATCTATCTGATATTGATAGTCGTGGCGATCATCGGGGCGCTTTATGTGCGGGTCATCACCGCCAGCCATGATCCGGCCGAGTGGCATGTGGACCCGTTCACCATCATCCGTCCGGTCTCGCCCAACACCTATTATGTGGCACCGCAAAGCATGGTCGAGGCCACGGTGGACAGGGAGGCGCCGATCTATACCGCCCCTGCCTCGCTGATGGCACAGGCTTTTGACGATTATGTGCGCACCCAGCCCAATGTTATCTTGCTGGCCGGCAGTGTGGATGAGAGCTGGCTGACTTATGTGCAACGTACGCCCACCCTGCGTATGCCCGATTACATCACCGTGCGCTTCATTGATTTTGAGGATGGCGGTTCGACCCTGGCGCTCTATTCGCGCTCGCGTTTTGGCTATGGGGATATGGGGGTGAACAAGGCGCGGGTCGGCCTGTGGCTGCAATCGCTCGCCTCGTTTGAAGAATAAGCCATGATCCCCGAAGCGAAACTGGAGCAGATATGCCAGCGCTTTGCCTTCATCGAGGCCAAGCTCAATGAAGGCGCGGCGGTGGATGAACTGGCAGCGCTTTCCAAGGAGTATTCCGACCTGAAATCGGTGGTTGAGCAAATTGAGGCCTATCGCCAGATGCTGGCCGACAAGGCCGAAGCCGAAGCGATGCTCGCCGACCCAGAGATGAAAACACTGGGGGAAGAGGAGCTGGAGGGCCTGAAAGAGGCCCTGCCCGAGGCCGAGCACAAAGTTATGCTCTCGCTGCTGCCCAGGGACAGGGCGGATGAAAAACCCGCCATCATGGAGCTGCGCGCCGGCACGGGCGGGGATGAGGCGGCGCTGTTTGTGGCTGATTTGCTGCGCATGTATCAGCGGCTGGCCGAGAATAACGGCTGGAAGCTGGAGATCGTCGAGGAATCACCCACCGAGATCGGCGGTTATAAAGAGGTGGTGGCCAATGTGACCGGCAAGGATGTCTATGCGCGCCTGAAATTTGAAAGCGGTGTGCATCGGGTGCAGCGGGTGCCGGCGACGGAAAGCGGCGGGCGGGTGCATACATCGGCGGCCACGGTGGCGGTGCTGCCCGAGGCCGAGGAGGTGGATATCGATATCCCAGGCACCGATATCCGCATCGATACCATGCGCAGCTCGGGGGCGGGCGGCCAGCATGTCAACACGACTGATTCCGCCGTGCGCATCACCCATCTGCCCACCGGAATTGTGGTCACCAGCTCCGAAAAATCCCAGCACCGCAATCGTGCCAAGGCCATGCAGGTGCTGCGTGCTAGGCTCTATGATCTTGAGCGGCAAAAGCTCGATGACGCGCGCTCGGATGCGCGCAAGGGGCAGGTTGGCTCGGGGGACCGTTCCGAGCGGATCCGCACCTATAATTACCCGCAGGGGCGTGTGACGGACCACCGTATCAACCTCACACTATATAAGCTTGATCAGGTGCTTCAGGGTGATCTGGATGAAATAATCGACGGGCTGACCGCCGCTGATCAGGCCGACAGGCTCGCCGAGCTGGCACTGTGAGCGAGAGTATCCGTACGACATTGGAGCGGGCGACGATGATGCTGTCTGCCGCCGGGGTCGAGGGCGCGGCGCGCGATGCCCGCCTCCTGCTTGCCCATGCGCTGGAGACAGATCAGGCCGGGCTGAACGCACGATTGGACGAGCCGCTCAAACAATCAGAACTTTTTGGCATGGACCGCGTGGTGGCCGCGCGCAGCCTGCATCAGCCGGTCTCGCACATCATAGGCAAACGCGGGTTCTGGAACCATGAATTTCTGGTCAATTCCGATGTGCTCGACCCGCGGCCGGATACCGAAACCCTTGTCGCCGCCGCGCTGGAGCAGCCTTTTGAGCGGGTGCTTGATCTTGGCACCGGCAGCGGTGCGATCATCCTGAGCCTGTTGGCCGAGCGACCCGAAGCCAGAGGGCTTGCCAGCGATATCAGCGACAAGGCCCTGGATATGGCGCGGCGCAATGCGGGGCGGATTGGCGTTGCGGAGCGGGTGCAGTTTGTTGTGGCGGATTGGTTCGCCGGGCTTTCGGGGCGGTTTGATCTGATTGTCAGCAACCCGCCTTATATCGCGCAATCCGAAATGCCCGATCTGGCCCCGGAGGTGCGGGACTGGGAGCCGCATCTTGCCCTGACCCCGGGCGGGGACGGGCTGGCGGCCTATCGTATTCTGGCGGCTGGCTTGCCCGATTTCCTAAGCCCCGGTGGGCGGGCCTATTTTGAAATCGGGCATAAGCAAGCGCTTGATGTTAGCAAAATTTTCATCAATGCCGGGTTTAATCAACCTGAGGTGCTTTCAGATATGTCCGGGCATGATCGTGTGGTGGCGATTGGGGTGTAATATGGCAAAATAATGCGGCAACCCGGGCAAAAGGGCTTGTTTTTGAAGTGTAAAACCATTTAATATGGATCATCTGCAAGGATTGAACCTCGAGCTCTCCAGCAAAAGCGCAGAGATGTTAACCGAAAATCGGATGGCTAAAAACCAAATTCACCCAAGCCATGGGGCTTGATGGTTCCGGTAAGGATAAAACCAAGATATGAGACCTTCCAATAAATCGCGTTCGCGAAACAAAGGCGGCAACCGTCGCCAGCAGCACAATAACACAAATATCGTGAATCGTGTGTTTGATTCTGCCGGGCCCGAGGGCAAGGTGCGCGGCACCCCGCAGCAGATTGTTGAAAAATACAGCCAGTTGGCGCGCGATGCCCAGCTTTCGGGCGATCGGGTGGCGGCGGAAAGCTTCATGCAGCATTCCGAGCATTATTCGCGTATGCTGGCCTCTGCCCAGCGCGAACAAGCCGAGCGCCAGGCCGAACAAGCCGCCCGGCAAGCTACTGAGCGCCACGCCGAGCAGCAACGCCAGCGCAATGAGCAACGCAGCGAGCGTTCTGCCCGGCAAGAACAACCCGCACAGAGCGTATCTGACCCCGCTCAAACTCTGCAGCCGGATATAAGCAATACCGATCTGGTGGAAACACCTGAAAACACCCCCAAGCGAAAATCCCGCCCCCGGACTCGCAAGCCGGCGGTTCCTGCTGAAGTGGCATCCGCTCCATTGGTTGAATAACCACACATTCTGTTCCCCGTCGTGCTTTTGCACGACACGCGCCGACGAGGTGGGCTGAACCAAGGAGGCGAAGCCGACGACTTCAGGTCGGCGCAGGAGGCGCGCGCGGCGGCGCTGCAGTAAAAAACCCTTACATTCCGACAAATTGCCTTTGCCTCTGCGGGGCTGAAGCCCCACTCGGCAAAGGCACCTTTTCAGCAAGCTGAACGGTGTCTGGCGACGACGAAAGCCGAGCTTGCGCTCGGCGGGTTATAGCCGTGTAAGTGGGTGATAAACGGGTAGGAGCATGGGTGCTTAAGTTTGGCGGCTATTGCGCACGGCTTCAGCCAGTGCACAAAACTCTTGCAATGAAACGGTTTCGGCTCGCCGTTTTGGGTCAATGCCTACGGTCTCCAGAGTTTTCTCAACTTCGGGCAGCAACCCTTTCAAGCTGGCCCGCAGCATTTTGCGGCGCTGGTTGAAGGCGCGAGCCACCACGTCAGACAGGATCCGGGGGTCAGCAGGATATCGCGATTCTGGCAGGGCTTGGAGGTGCACAACCGCTGAAGTGACCTTTGGTGGCGGGCTGAACGCCTGCGGGGGGAGTTCAAAACAGATATGCGCATCAGAGCGAAACTGCGCCAGCACTGAAAGTCGACCATAGGCTTTGCTGCCAGGCATTGCTACGATCCGCCGGGCGACCTCGCGTTGGAACATCAGGGTCAGGCTCTCCCAGAATGGTGGCCATTTTTTCGGCGTCAGCCAGCGCACCAATAGCTCGGTGCCAACATTATAGGGTAGATTGGCCACAACTTTGATCGGCGGTTTCAAATAGGGGAGCGGATCAATTTTAAGGGCGTCCCCCTGTAAAACCTCCAACCGCTCTGGTGCCGCTTCAGCGATTTCAGCCAGGGCGGGCAGGCAGCGCGGGTCGGCCTCTATCGCCAATACTTTCCGTGTGCCCTCTGCCAGCAAGGACCGGGTCAATCCGCCGGGGCCGGGGCCGATTTCCAGCACGTCATGCCCTGCAATGCCCCCTGCCTGCCGGGCTATTTTTCCGGTCAGGTTCAGATCAAGCAGAAAATTCTGTCCAAGGGATTTGCGCGCCCTCAGCCCGTGCGCCTCTATCACCTCGCGCAGGGGGGGCAGTTGCTCGAGGCTCATTGGCGCTTGATGATCGAACTGCGGCGCAGCTCCAGCAAATAGCCTTCGGAAAGTGCCTCGAGATTTTGGGAAAACAGTTGGTTGCGCAATGTGGCGCGCCCTTCCGGGCTCATCTCTGATACCCGATCACACAGCACCAGCACCCGCAGGGCGTTATCCGCCTGCAAAACCGTGCTTTCGCGCGGGTCGAGCCGGGCAAGGCTCAGCCCGACATCAGTGGCAATATCATTCAGCGAGATCGGCCCGAAAACACCGCTACCGGCCGCAAATTCAGCCGCCCGCGCGCCCAGCCCGCGGCAGCCGTCAAGCGAGCGCCGCAACCGCTCAACCCGGTTTGCCGCCTCAATCGCCCCGCCTTCGCCGTAAGGGATAACCAGCTCGCCATAGGTCAGGTTCACGCTGACCGGAATTTCGATTTGCCGGGAAACCGTGCGCGAATCCAGCACTTTGATGAGCACAATGCCGGTGGGGATGAAGATCGGCTCCCCCACCCCGCCACGGCCAAGCCCGCGAATGGCGGCGCCAATTTGCGGCGGCAGGCGATTGGGGGCGACCCAGCCGATCACACCGCCCTGTTGCGCACTGGCTGATTGCGAAAACTCCCGCGCCAGTTTGGAGAAATTCTCACCCGCCTTCAGGCGGGCCACGAGTTGATTGGCCAAAGCCACGGTAGCATCCTGCCCGCGACCAAGATAAGGCAACACGATCTCGCCAATCTGGATCGTGGTGGCGCTGGAAATCGCATAGGTGTTGAGCTGGGCATTAAGCTCTATTTCGGAAGGGTTGGCCTGCTCGCCATATCGGGCGCGCAACAGGGTGTTCCAGCTAAGTGAAACCGCCAGAAACTCCTCAAAACTTTCGCGCGCCACCCCGGCGCGGCGCAGGGTTGCCATCAGGGTCTGCGGGGTCATGTTGCGCTGTCCGGCATAGCTTTCAATAGCATTGGCCAGCGCGGCTTCATCTATCACGATGCCAAAATTGATTGCGGTTTCCTGCTTTAGCCGGTCATCGATCAGGGCGTCAGTAGCTTCTTGGCGTATATTGGGAGCATTCGCCCCCAAAGCACGCATCAGCTTGGTGCGCTGGTCTATATCGTAATTGGAGATGATAGATTCGTTCACCCGATAGGCGATCGAATAAGCCCCTTGTGCGTATATCGGCAGTGTCATGCCAAGGATCAGCGCCACTGTGAGCGTTATGCGTTTAATCAGCCAAACCATTACCCTGCCCTTTATACTTACTGCATTTGTATACATTGCCCGTCTCCCTCGCGGCGGGTATCGCCGCCACCGAATCCGGCCAGTCTAACTGATACATCAATTTTGGTATCGGGGGGAACATTATTCGATGCAGTAAAACGCCGCGAGAGGGAAACCGCCACCTCGATACACTCGCTGTTATAAGTAAGCCCCATCGAGCCAAAAATATTCTGGTTGGCCAGAAGATCACGGCGCAATTCCGCATTGCCGCTCCATTTGTCATTGATCAAATAAGTAGCGGCAATCACCCCTTCAGAGCGGTCCACCGGTGAATCCGCCACCACATCAGCAGCCAGAAACACATAGGCTGCCTCCAGATTTAGGCGCTTGAAGTTCAATGCCAATTCGGATTCAGCCCGCCGAAAGCCGCTGCCCGGGCCAACCAGCACCCGGCTGATCAGCCGGTAGCGCGGCGGCAGCTCAAAACTGACAGCGGCCAGAATATCCGATCTGAGGCCGGAAAGCCCGGAGCCAATTGAAAACTGCGTATTGGCATTGATGCGAAAAACCTGCCCCACATCCACCCCCAGCGTCCAGCCTGAAGGGTCATAGCGGCGATAGCTCACTCCGACATTGGCACGAAACCCGGTTTCGATCTGGTCGTCGCCGGGAAAACGGTTCAGCCCAAACAGGTTGGTTTCGTCAAATTCCACTTGCAGGCTGTCCTCGTTGGGCACCGCATCATTAAAGGCCAGTTCCGGGGTATAGATAAACTGTGCCACCGGGGCCAGCACCAGCAGCGCGCCGTTTTTGGTGGTTCTGGAGAGCGGCAGGCTCACATCGCCGCCGATGGTCGGGCTGAGTCGGAAAAGCGGGGCATCGCCAAATGTTATGTCGTCCCATACCCGGTAAACATCCGCCTGCACCTGTGCAAATGTGGTGGCGCGCAGGCCCAGCGGCGCGGCCCAGTCCCTGCGCCAGTCAACACCGGCACTGGCACGAAGCACATCGCGCCCCACCTGCCGAAACAGCCCAACCGTCGAGAAGTTAACCCCGAGCCGCCCCCCGGTCAGCGGCTCTTGCCATGTGCGGCGATAATTGATCGCCGGCAGGGCAAATGGCACTTCCGCATCGACCTCGTCATCGCGCAGGCTTTGGAAAAACACAGCCCCCACCTCCCAGAGCCGGCCGCTTTCATAGCGGCGCAGCCCGGCGCTGCTCACCAGCCGGTCCGCATCATCAAAGCCATAGCGGCGCAGGAATGAATCAGAGTTTGCCACCGCAATATCAAGGTAAATCTCGCTGTCATTGGGCAAAGCAAAGGTCATATCCGCGTCAATATACCCATCGCCGGCATTGCCTATCGTATCTTTCAGGGCGAAGGCACCATTAATGTTGATCTCGCCATTGGCAAAGCGCCGCCGGTATTCGGCTTCGATCAAGAACGCCCCGCCAGAGGTGATAAACGGCGTAATCGTGGCATCGGCGTAATCGCCAAAGGTTATATAATAGGGAAGCTTGAAACCGTAGCCGTAGACCTCGGAGGAAATGATCAGCGGTGAAAGCAGCCCGGTGGCGCGTGTGACAGTGGGGTCTGGCATGCGCAGGCGGGGCAGATAGGCAATCGGCAGGCCGAGAACCTCGAAGGTGGCATCCTCGAAATAAAGCCGCTTTTCTTCGGTGTCATGAATGATGCGCGCCGCGCGAATTTGCCAGAGCGGCACCGGGCGGTTGAAGGTCACGGTGCAAATCGAGGCAACGGTGCGGTAAAAAGTGGTGAACCGCCCCGCGGAGCGGCGAACTTCCGCCGCTGCAATCTGGAACCGGTTGGCCAGCATGAAGCGCGCACCGTGGATGATTCCGTTGCGCAGATCGGTGCTGAGCGTGGCCAGCGTGGCGGTAAAAACCGCGCCCGTGCCATCGGTAATGCGCAAAGGGCCGGTGGCGCTGACTTCGCCGGAATAAAGGTTGTAGCTTATACTGGCGGCTTCCAGCTTGGTTTCTTCAAATATTACAACAACCTGGCCAACGGCCCGCAGCTCGCCGCTGGCCTCGTTAAAGCTGATATTATCAGCCGTGAGGCTGGAAAACGATATTTCCTGCGCGCGCAAAGCCGGGGTGAAGAGCAGCGCGGCAGCAAGAAAGTATACAAAAAGGCGGTTAAAAACGGGCAAGATCAACTCCGGAAAATGTGGTTTATGTTAACCGTCTTCTAGGTGGAGCAGCAAGCCCATGGTCAGCAATATTCCGGCACTGGGCGGCCCCCATGCCGCCAGCGCAATCGGAATCTCGTAAGCCGCGCCCAGAGATTCAGCCACCGATTTCAGCGCATAGAGCAAAAATGCCGAGAAAACCGCGATCAGCACCATCAGCCCGGTCTGGCCAAAGCGGGCATGGCGCATGGAAAACCCGGCCCCGATCAGCACCATCGCCACCAGAAACAGCGGCCGCGCCAGTTCGGACTGCAAAAACAGTTTTTGCCGCTGGGAGGCAAACCCGGCCTGATTGAGCCGCTCGATCAAGGCGGGCAGATCCCAGATCGACACCGCCTCGGGCGAGGCGAATTTTTCCAGAATCTCCTGGCTGGTGAGGGTGGTGGGGATCAGCATTTCCTCAAAACCCCGGGTGCTGACCGGTGTGTCCGGCGTGGCAAAATCAAACCGCCACTCGGTGCCGTTGCGCATCAGCCACTCACCATCCGACAACCGGGCGCTCTCGGCGATGATCCGGCGTTTCAGCGTGCCCTCAAGGCTGAATTCAAACAGGTTCATCTTGTAAAGGATCGTGCCGTTAAAGCTGGTGCGGTCCGCCTGAATGACAAACTGGCTGTTTTCAGAGCCTTGCCGCAGCCATATCCCCCGCGCCCCGAGCGAGATCAGCGATTGCCCGCCAACGTTATACGCGGCCAAAAGCGCATCGGTGCGCCGCAGGGTCGTGGCGACAATCGGGTTGAACACCGTGGTCAGCAACACACCGATAATCAGGGTCGCCGCTACCGGGACCATCAGCAGCTTGATCGCTGACTGCCCCGAAGCCCGCATCACCACCAGTTCGGAACTGCGTGAAAGCCCGACAAAGGTCGAGAGCGAGGCCAGCATCAGCACCAGCGGAAATATCGTCATCATATATTGCGGCGCGCGCAGCAAAACGAGGCGCAAAACCTCACCCCCGGCCACATTGTAGGGGGCCAGTTTTTGCGCCTGCTCCACCCCGTCGATCACAAAAATCAGCAGCAAAAACGCCACCTGCACCTTGAGCAGGTTGAGCAGGAACCGCACCAATATATAGCGGGCCATCCTCATGCCATGCCCCGCCTTTGCCCTGGCACCCGCCCGGCCTTGTAAAGCAGCAAAAGCGCGGTGATCAGGCCAAACAGGGGCGGCAGATACATGATCCAGAACAGATCGCCATTGCCCTGCACCATGGATTTGCTGACCCCGACCCCTGTCTGCACCATCAGCGCAATGCCAACGGCTCCCATGACCCGCCCCATGAATCCGCCGCGCCGAAATCCGCCGGCCAGTATCGCCCCAAGCGCCAGCAGCGGCAGCACCAGAGCACTGAGCGGCATGACCAGCTTGTGGTTGGCCTCGGCCAGATAATCGCCCCGGTCATATTTTTCACTCGCGCGCATCTCTGCATCCGGCCAGATCAATTCGGGCACAAAGCGTGCAAAAGGGCTGCGGTTGCGGTTGACCGGCGCGGCCAGAAGCGCACCTATATCATAGGAAAACTGCTCGAAATTCAGGGTGGAAAGCTGGTCGCTGCCGGTGGGCAGGCGCTGGATATTGCCGTCAAACATCACAATGCGGATGCTTTCGCCTTCTTGCAGCAGCAAGGCGCGCTGGGCGGTATAGGTCACCTGAATGGCATCATCGCGCTGGTCATTCAAAAACAACCCGGCCATCTCGCCCTGTTTGGAGGTGTCGCGGATAAACAGGGTCAGCCCGTCAACCGGGTGGATAAACTGCCCCTCACGCACCAGGGTTTTGGCAAAATCGGAGCGAAAATCCGCCAGCCGCTGGCCAAGCTGGGTTTGCGAGGCGGGCACCAGATAAAGCGTGATCACCATCATCAGCGCGGTGATGATCAGCCCGAATATCGCCACCGGCCGGGCCAGGGCAAAGGGGGATAGCCCGGCGGTCATCATCACCACCAGCTCGCTTTCGGTATAAAGCCGGTTCAGCGCATATAGCGCAGCCGAAAGTGCGGCAATCGGCAGCGCGACCATCAGCACCCGGGGCAGCAAATAGGAGGTGATTTCCAGAAACACGATCCCCGATTGCCCGCTCTCGATCACCCGGTCAACCAGCGGCAGGGCCTGTGCCAGCCATAATATCCCGGCGATCACCAGCGCAAAAAAGCCAAACGGGGCAAAAAGCTGGGTAAGGAAATATCGGTCGAGTCGGTTCAGCATCAAACCCCTTTCATCTGCCCCTTGCCTATTTGCATTCGCGGAACTGGTCAAGGGAGGCGCAAGGCGATAGGGTCTTTCCCAGCAGATTCTTTCTTGAAAACCGAGGACCAAATGAGCCAGCCCATAAATGTAAAATTTGTTGAAACCAACGCGGATACGGTTGCGGCCATCAAAGGCAAGATCAGCGTTTGCATGGGGGTGGATGGCAGCATGAACACCCTGACCCGCAAGGCCAACACCCTGATGCGCGGCACGCTGAAACGGCTGGCCGAAAGCGAGGTCTGGGAGGAGCTGGCCATTGGCAAGGCTGTGGTGATCAACCTGCCGGACCGGATGATGGCTTCAGCGATTCAGGTGCTGAAAACCCCGAAAAACCCGGATGTGATCACGGCGCGCAAGATCGGGGCCGAGATTGCCAAATTCGCGGCTGGCAAAGAGGTAACCCCGCTGCTGGCCACGCAGGGCCGGGCGGAGGAGATCATCAACGGCCTTGTTTTACGGGATTACAGCTTTGACATTCATAAATCCGAACCCAAGGAGCGGGCCAGCGGCATTATCGCCATGGTCAATAATCCGGCTGATACCAAGGCCAAGTTCGCCCCGCTGGCCGCAGTTGCCGAGGGGGTGCATTTTACCCGTGATCTGGTTAACGAGCCGGCCAATGTGCTGACCACTTCGGAATTTGCCAACCGCCTGCTCGGGCTGGAAAAGCTCGGGGTCAAGGTGGAGGTGCTGGAAGAGGAGGCGCTCGAAAAGCTCGGCATGGGCAGCCTGCTTTGTGTCGGGCAAGGCTCGGAAAGCCCCTCGAAAGTGGTGGTGATGCAGTGGCAGGGCGGCGGTGATGAAGCCCCCTTTGCGCTGGTCGGCAAAGGTGTGGTTTTTGATACGGGCGGGATTTCGCTCAAGCCTGCGGCGGGCATGGAAGGCATGACCATGGATATGGGCGGTGCCGGAGTTGTTTCGGGCGTGATGCATGCGATAGCCACCCGCAAGGCCAGGGCCAATGTGGTGGGGGTTGTCGGGCTGGTGGAAAACATGCCCGATGGCAAGGCGACCCGCCCGGGTGATGTGGTGACCTCGATGAAGGGAGACACGATCGAGGTGATCAACACCGATGCCGAGGGGCGGCTGGTGCTGGCGGATGTGCTTTGGTATACTCAAGAGCGGTTCACGCCGGTGGCGATGATCAACCTTGCCACCCTGACCGGCGCGATCATGGTGGCGCTGGGGCATGAAAACGCCGGGGTGTTTTCCAATGATGATGATCTATGCAATGCGTTTTTGAAGGCGGCCAGGGCTGAGAATGAAGGCGCGTGGCATATGCCGCTGGGCAAGGCCTATGACAAGCTGATCGACACGCCCATGGCCGATATGAAAAACATCGGTGGCCGTATGGCGGGGGCGGTTACGGCAGCGCAATTCCTGCTACGCTTTGTCAAGCAGGATACCCCGTGGATCCATCTCGATATCGCCGGGGTTGCCTCACCGGGGCCAACCGACATGGCCCCAAAAGGCGCCACCGGCTGGGGGGTGCAGGCGCTCAACCATCTGATTGCTGAGCGTTTTGAGAGCTAGATGACCGAGGTTCGCTTTTATCACCTGACCCAGTC
>WFQA01000260.1 GCA_015487255.1 Paracoccaceae bacterium
GCCATCCGAAGTTTCGAGAGCAAAGGCAGGTGCGTCAGAGAATGGGTTGCCGCCCGCAATCAATTCGCTATCCTATACCCCGAGCGGTTCAACAAGTGACCCGTTTTAACCGCATGGGCCAGACCCCATACACAAAGTTTCGGATATTCCCGGGTGGCGAGACGGAACACCAGCCCAGAACCGCGCTACAGGGCAGCTCGGTGCCCATTGTCGCTGACAATTATTCCGGGTGCTCCACGCCTTTCAATTCGCGCTGCCAGCCCTCGCAAGACACGCCGAGCTTATGGCACGGATCAGCACACTTCACGCCAACCTCGTGCTCTTGCAATATCCCAATTATTTTTTCGTCTGAAAATCTTGTTCGTTTTATTGTCTGTCCTTTGGTTAGGGCAAACTCTAATCCAAAGTGGAGGAAATTACTCGCGCCGGGTCATCTCTTTGATCACCCATCAATTTACTCCCTTATACAAAACCACTCAGGGTCTTTGCTGTTCCAAAAACAATTCGCAGCATTCCACCCATTACTATACCCAAATGATAGGCTCGGCGGGTTACCGTCGCCCCCAGCTCTATACCCCACGTAGAACTTTTCTCCTCCAAGAACTTGGAGCGTGTACATTCGATCAGCAAGATATGGGTTGTCAGGGCCTTCGGAAAGAACACCTCCCGCACTCAACTCCAGTGGCAGTTCGCCACCGAGCATTTCTTCAAGGCTTATGGGGGCTATTAACCCAGCTGTATAACCCGCTTCAAGTTCGGTTGTGATTTCTTCGAGTTGAAGAATAATGGCCTCGTCGGCAGGGCATGAAGCAGGAGTACAAAGCCCGCAACCAGAAAGCGAAAACGCGAAAATGATAGCTGCGATGTATTTCATGGTATTTGCTTTCTAGAAATGTCGAGAACGCCCTTGTTTCGGATTTTTCTGTTTGCTGGTTTCTGCTACCACAGGAAAAAGCCGGGCTGGTTCTCCCTGAATCATTTTATCCATGCCCGTCATACGCCCTTCCAGCTTACAGTAGATATTAAACACTGCTGGAGCGATTTAATCAACTTATGGGTAAAATGGGTAGACCACGATGCAAATCCTGCACCTTGCCTCATCCACCAAGCGCGGCGGCGATTTTGCGAAACATGGTGATATTTTCCTCGTTGGTGCCAGCCTCGTCAAACAGCAGATCAGCGGAACCAAGGGCGATCACCACACCGGCCGGGCGGTTGATATAGATATACTGCCCATAAACCCCCCGGGCATAAAACTCGCCCGGCGCTGCATCCGCCGGCAGCCACCACTGGAAGCCATAACCGGTATAATCAGGCAGGCCGGGGGCGGAAGAAACGGTGGAGGCCTCCACCCAGTCGCCTGGCACAATCTGCACCCCGTTCCACTGCCCGTTTTGCAAATAAAGCTGCCCCAGCCGGGCGTAATCACGGCTGCGCAAATTTAACCCGCCAAGCACAAAGGCCACCCCGTCGCCATCGGTCAGCATGATCGGGTCCGCTTCCAGCCCCAAAGGCGCGAGCAGCTTTTCACCCATCAGGTCAGGAATGCTGCGCCCGGTCGCCCCGCGAATCACCATGCCCAGAACATGGGTGTCAATCGACACATATTGCCAGGCCACTCCCGGCTCGCGCGCGCGCTCGCTCAGCCCGGCGGCAAACCCGTCCATCGAGCCGCCCAGCGCCAGCACCCGGCCCATTTTGTTGATATCGGAGTTAAAATCGAGGTAATCCTCGTTGAACCGCACCCCCGAGGCCATGTTCAGCACATTGCGAATACTCGCCCCCTCATAAGCACTGCCCTTCAAAGCCGGCACATATCGGGTGACCTGATCATCGATCGAGGCAATATCCCCCTCAGCCAGCACAATCCCCATCAGCGCCGAAAGAAAGCTCTTGGCCACCGACCAGGAAATGCGCAGATCACGGCCCGATGTGCCGAGATAATAATCCTCATATACCAGATTGCCATCTTTCAGCACCACCAATGCGGTGACAGCGCGCGCCTCCACCCAGTCCGATATATCGGGCAAGGCCATCGGCATAACGGGCAACGGGCTGGGTGGCCCATCGGGCAGATCAATCACTCTGCTCAAAAACAGATCATCCATATTTGAGAAATTCTGAACGATCCTGTCCGCCGCAAACAGCGTGTTCACTGCCAGTAAACGGGAGATCTGCTCGCGCTTCCATATCGCCACGCCGCCCAATACCAGCGCCAGCAGCAAAAGCGCCCGAAATGCCCATTTGAATGTTTTGCGCATCTTACTCTCCTGCGCTTGCAATCCTGTCCATCACCCCGACCAGCTCTGCCGCCACCCCGGTTTCGGACATGGCATGCCCGGCCAGATTAACCATGCGCAGCTCGGAATCGGGCCAGGCATGGTGCAGCCTGACCGCAGTATGCGGCGGGCAGACCATATCATAGCGCCCCTGCACGATATAGGCTTTGATCCCGTGCAGAAGGGAGATGTTGTCGAGGATCTGGTCATCGCTCTTCAGCCAGCCCTGATGGGTGAAATAGTGGTTTTCAATGCGGGCAAAAGCGCGGGCGTGGCGCGCGCCGGGGCCACGGATCTTGCCGTCTGAAACCAAAGTCGCAAGGGTGTTTTCCCAGCCGGTCCAGATACGGGCGGCCTGCTCGGCCTTA
>WFQA01000261.1 GCA_015487255.1 Paracoccaceae bacterium
TCGGCCATGATCTGGGTTGGCGAGCGGAAGAACTCGATCCCGTCCTTGAAGGCCACGCCCATAACCACCGCCGAGCTTGCCAGCAGCGTCAAGCCGACAGCCAGCATCTGAATTCGCCGTTTTTTCTTCAACCCAGCCATCACATTTCCTTTTCTTTGCCCGATAGATAGTGACCATGTCACGGAAATAAAGGGGCCATTTCCAATCCGAGCCGCTCATCCAGCCCTAACATGATATTGGCGTTCTGCAAAGCCTGCCCCGATGACCCTTTCGTGAGGTTATCAAGCGCAGAAAACACCAACACCCGCCCCGAGACCCGTTCGGCAACCACGCCGATGTGGCAATAATTCGAGCCTCTTACATGGCGCGTCGCCGGAGCCTGCCCAAAGGGCAGCAGATAGACAAACGGCTCATCCGCATAGTGGGCCTGCAAGGCGGTGTATATAGCCTCAGCCGCACCGCGCACATTGATCGTGGTCAATATACCGCGATTTTGCGGCACCAGATGCGGGGTGAAGCTCACCTTTACTTCGCGCCCGGCCATTTTGGAAAACTCCTGATCAAACTCACCCAGATGTCGATGGCTGGCAATGGCATAAGCATGCGCGCCTTCCGAAACCTCGGCATGCAACATGCCTTCCCTGGCCGCCCGCCCTGCCCCGGAAACCCCGGTCAGCAGGTTGATGATAATCTCGTCAGGGTCGATCACCCCGGCTTTGAGCAGCGGTAAAACCGGCAGCAGCCCGGCAGCGGCGTTGCAACCGGTGCCCGCCACCAGACGGGCGCTTCTGATTTCGTTACGGTAAAATTCGGTCAGGCCGTAAACCGCGGTTTTTTGCAACTCAAGGGCTGCATGTTCGCCGCCATACCATTTTTGATATTCCGCCGGGTCACGCAGCCTGAAATCTGCCGAAAGATCAACGATTTTTACATGGATCGGCAAGGCCTTGATCACCCGTTGCGAGGTGGCATGGGGCAAGGCGCAAAACACCAGATCAACCCCGGTAAAGTCAATTTCCTCGATTTTACAAAGCCTTGGCAGCGCCAGATGCCGCAGATGCGGAAAGACCTCACCATATTCCAGCCCCGCTTTGCGATCAGCACTCAGTGCCTTGATCCGCATGCCGGAATGCCCGGCCAGCAGCCGCACCAGCTCAGCACCCGTATAGCCGCTTGCGCCCAATATCACGATATTTTTCATCACTCAAACCTTTTGCCAATCAACCGGATGGCCCAAAAACAGTTCTGCCAACCGGCCCACCTTCCCCACCTCGCCGGTGGTGAAATATTGCGTTTCCCCTGCTTGGGCGTATCGCTCGTGGCGCTGCAGATAATCCGCCGTGGCATCCGCCACGATCCCCGGCTGCGAGAGCAGTTTTGTGCTTTCCGGCAGCGCCCGGCGAAACATATGCTCGACAATCGGATAATGGGTGCAGCCCAGCACCGCGGATTGTGGCTTGGGCAGGCGCTTGATCAATGTCGCCACATGGCCCTGCACCAATTGCCTGGCCTTGGCCATGTCACCCGCCTCGATCGCATCAACCAGCCCGTCACAGGGCTGCCCGACCACCTCTACATCACGGGCGCGAAACTTCATCTCGCGCGGGAAAGCCCCGCTTTCAACCGTGGCGCGGGTGGCAAAAACCGCCACATTCTCCAGCCCGGTATGGGTGGGCGGCGCATTATCGCCCCAATCACGCCGGGTCAGGTTTTCGATCATCGGCACAAAAACCCCAAGCACGCGCTGCTCGCCCTTGGGCAGCCAGCTCACCTGCATCCGGTGCAGCGCGCTGGCCGAAGCGGTGTTGCAGGCCAAAATAACCAGCTCACAACCCATGTCAAACAGGGTCTGCACCGATTTGGTGGTCAGATCAAACACATCATAAGCATCGCGGGTGCCGTAAGGGGTGTTGGCGTTGTCACCCAGATAGGTGAAAGCCTGCTCGGGCAGGCGCTTTTGCAGCGCCCGCAATATCGTCAGCCCGCCAAGCCCGCTGTCAAAAACGCCGATAGGCATGTTTTTCTCCCATCCCTGTCTTTAGCGCCTTATTGACAAAACACAGCAATTTAACAAGCTCAAAATGAAAAAGGCCGGCAAATATGCCGGCCCTCTGTTCATAATAGTGAAAAAGCGCTTACCGGCCGATTTCCACTATTTTACCACGCTCGACCGCGCGCTCACCGGCAATGCCGAGATAGGTGGCGATCACATCCGAAACCCGCTGGATGATCCGCACCCGCATGGTTTGCCCCACAGCGACCGCTGCTTCAGCCCGCGCGCCACCATAAGCGGTCACGTCAGCCTCGATCGTGGCTGGCCCGGCCAGTAATTCACCGGTATTGGCGTCAACCACGGTCAGGATGAAATCAATATTGTGAATCCCGCCGATATTGGAACGCGCCCGCTCGGTCAGCGAGTGGAACTGGATCTGCTCGGTGCGCAGAATAACCGGACGGTTGCCCTTGATACCGGGGTTGAAGCGGGTGGCGGCCTGCGCCATTGCCTCTTCCATGATAGTTTCAACCTGGGCGTAAACATCCCCCGGCCCGTCTTCGCGCCAGATGATATCCACATCGGGCATCTGCCCGTTGGCATCGGAGGTTGTCAGGGTGCGGGGCACGGTTGCCTGCACATCGACAACCCGCCAGTTATAGGTCAGGTCCTCGCGCAACGGGTCGGGAAAGAAAGTGTTGGTGCTCACACAGCCCGAAAGACCAACGGCCGCAACCAAAGGAATTATCCATGTTTTTATCATTATTTGCTCCTAGATGCACTCAGAAATCATGTATTTTATACGATCAAACCGCACACGAATCAACACTTTACAGCGTTGCCGCGTATTAAAATGCCTGCGTGACTCTTTTGCAACATCCAGGGCACGAAACCTTGCCCGGTGGTAAACAACGGGTAAAACGGGCGCCTCAAAGCGCCCGGTTTGCTGTTAATAATCTTTAGTGACGCGCAGATAGGGCTTGAGCACCTGTAAATCGGGGTATTTTGCCTGTGCATCCCCGGTGCTGACCGAAAGCGGAATGATCGCCGCATCACCCGGAGTCCAGTTGGCGGGCAGGGCCACGGTTTTTTCATCCGCGATCTGCAAGGCATCGATCACCCGCAGGATCTCGTCAAAGTTACGGCCGACATTCATCGGGTAGGTCATGGTCAGGCGCACCTTTTTGGCCGGGTCGATGATGAAAACCGAGCGCACGGCGGCAGTGTCCGAGGCCTCGGGATGGATCATCTCGTAAAGTTTGGCCACTTTCAACTCCGGGTCGGCAACGATCGGGAATTCGACATCGGTATTCTGGGTTTCATTGACATCGGAAATCCATTGCAGGTGCTCTTCCACCGTATCGGTGGACAGGCCAAGCGGCTTGACGTTGCGCGCCGCGAAATCGGCGGCGTGTTTGGCGGTCATGCCCATTTCGGTGGTGCAGATCGGGGTGAAATCAGCCGGGTGGCTGAAGAAAAACACCCATGAATCCCCCGCCCAGTCATGCAGCGAGATTTTACCCTTGGTGGTTTCAGCGGTGAAATCCGGGGCGGTTTGGCCGATATATATTGTCATTGGTTCATCCTCTCTTATCGTGGCAGAATTGCCGCTTGCCTTACATTTGGGTGTCTGGCGGGCAGCTGGAAAGGGGGCGGGTTGCGTCATTGCGGCGCAACAGCGAAAACCGGCCGCCGCCACGGGCCAGCCAGACAAAATGGTTTTATCTACAAGCGCCGATAAATTCTTGCTGCTCAAACGGGGTCAGCAAACCCCAGGGCACCACATAGGTATGGATGCCAAACACCACCGCACCACTCAGGGGCAGCTTGCGCAGGGTCTGGCGCTCGACCCGCACAAAGCCGCCCTGCTCCACCGGCTTTGGCCTGGCCTCACCCACCTTGCGGGGCTGGAAAAGATCAGCATTTTCATAGCGCAGAAAATTGGCGCGCCAAAGCGGTTGCTCGGGGCGGATGGCGGCAAACATACGCTGCACACGCGCCGCCATTTCATCGGTATATTCATCAACATAGCCGTGAATATCCACCAACCCGCCCCCGAATTTCTCGGCCAGGGTCCAACTGGCGGGAAAGCACAGCACAGCGGCGTTGAGCACAGGCTCCGTTGACATATCCAGCAAGAGCAGGTCCTCCTGCACAAGGCGCGCCGCAGTGAGGATGGGTGGCTGCGCGCCTAGCACCACCACCACCCCGTCCGGGCGTTTCACCCTGTCTTCCCCGATTTCATAGCCCGCATCCAGCGCCGCAAGCACCAGCGCCAACAGCTCATCCTGAGCGGCATGGCTGGCTTTGCCTGCCTTGAAAACCTTCGCCCGGCGGCGGCTGATCAGCCGATCGCGCAGCGCCATTTGCGCGGCAAAAGCCTCGTCCCGCAGCAGCCACTCACCCGCGCGCACCGGCTGGATACCGGGCAGTTTGCGGGTTTTATCCTGCATCCATGGCTTAAAAGGCAGGTGGCGCTGGCAGATCACCGGCATGGCGTCACGTTTCCGTTCTCTTGTGTTTCAGCACCTTGCGCTCCTGAATGGGCGGCTTAAATTCGGATGAAACCACGGAGACGTAACGATGCCAAGTGAAAAACTCAGTTTCAAAGGCCATTCCGGCGTAGAGCTTGCCGCGCTGTGGGATAAGCCGGATGGCCCCATTCTGGCCACGGCGATTTTTGCCCATTGCTTTACCTGCTCAAAGGATATTCTGGCGGCCAAGCGCATTTCTCAGCGCCTTGCCTCAACCGGCATTGCCGTGCTGCGCTTTGATTTCACCGGGCTTGGGCAATCCGGGGGCGCGTTTGCCGATACGGATTTCAGCTCTACCGTGGATGACCTGTTGCAGGCCGCCAGCCATATGGAGGGGCTTGGCTTTCCGGTCAGCCTGCTGGTCGGGCACTCACTGGGCGGCGCGGCGGTGCTGAAGGTAGCGGGGCAGATCAGCAGCGTAAAGGCGGTGGCCAGCATTGGCGCGCCAGCCAACCCGGCCCATGTAGCCGCGAATTTTGACAGCCAGATCGAACAGATCAAATCACAGGGTTCAGCCGAGGTCAGCCTGGCCGGGCGTGGCTTTACCATTACCAATGAATTTCTGGAAGACATCGCCACGGCGCAAATATTACCGGCGGTCGCAAATATGAAAAAGGCATTGCTGGTGCTGCACAGCCCGCTGGACCAGACGGTCTCGATTAACAATGCCGCCGAGATATTCATCGCCGCCAAACACCCCAAAAGCTTCATCACGCTTGACTCCGCCAACCACCTGCTCAGCCGCCCCGAAGATGCGCACTATGCTGCTGATGTGATCGCCAGCTGGGCGGCGCGCTATCTCGACCTGCCCAAACCCGCCGCTCCGATTGGCGCGCCCGAAGGCATCGTGCGGGTCAGCGAGGCTGATCCGGCAGGGTTTCGCCAGGATGTATCTGCCGGGCCAAAGCACCATGTCACCGCTGACGAGCCGATTTCCTATGGAGGCACCGATGCCGGCTTCACCCCCTATCAGCTACTTTCCGCCGGGCTTGGGGCTTGCACGAGCATGACCATTCGCATGTATGCGCGGCGCAAAAAATGGCCGCTGGCACATGTGAGCGTGGATATCACCCATGATAAGATCCATGCCACCGACTGCGAGCATTGCGAAACCACCCCTGGTAGAATCGACCAATTCCGCCGGGTGATCACGCTGGAGGGCGATCTGGATGCCACCCAACGCCAGCGCCTGATGGCGATCGCGGATAAATGCCCGGTGCACCGCACACTGGAAGGCAAAATCGAGATTGTGACCTATGAAGCTGCCCCTCACGGGAATGTTTGAAAAATTGGCTTGACGATTGCGCTGCGGCGGTTGATTCTACGCCGCAAAGAGGGGAATAAAATGAACCACCAAACACCTGTGCTGGAGAAATTCTCGCACCCGGACCTGACCGCCAAGGGTGAAAAACGCGCCAGCGTGCCGTTGACCGGCGCCAAGACCCTGTGGTTCAATACCGGCACCCTGTGCAATATCACCTGCGTCAATTGCTATATCGAAAGCTCGCCCGAGAACGACCGGCTGGTCTATTTGAGCGCGGCTGAAATGCTGCCCTATCTGGATGAAATAGAGGCGCTTGACTGGCCCACCACCGAGATCGGTTTTACCGGTGGCGAGCCGTTCATGAACCCCGAGATCATCGAGATGATCGAAGCGGCGCTGGAGCGCGGCTACGAGGTTTTGGTGCTGACCAACGCCATGCGCCCCATGATGCGCCCGCGCGTGCAGGCCGGGCTGCTGCGCCTGCGCCGCGCCTATGGCGATAAACTGACCCTGCGCATATCGCTCGACCATTTCACAGCCGGGCTGCATGACGCGGAGCGCGGCAAAGGGGCCTTTGAGATCACCCTCGAGGGCATGCAATGGCTGCGTGACAACCAGTTCAGAATGGCGGTGGCCGGGCGCACCCTCTGGGGGGATAATGACAAGGAAAGCCGGCTGGGCTACCGCGCGCTTTTTGCCAAATACAGCTTTAAGATTGACGCGCAAGATCCGGCAATGACAGTGCTTTTCCCTGAAATGGACGAGCGTGTCGAAGTGCCGGAAATCACCACCGCCTGCTGGGGTATTCTCGATAAACGCCCCGACGACGTGATGTGCGCCTCCTCGCGCATGGTGGTCAGGCGCAAAGGGGCTGATGCTCCGGTGGTGCTGGCCTGCACCCTCTTGGCCTATTCAGAAGAGTTCGAGCTGGGCCGCACCCTGAAAGCCGCCGAAACGGATGTGAAGCTGAACCACCATCATTGCGCCAAGTTCTGCGTGCTTGGCGGGGCGAGTTGCAGCGCTTGACCGGTGCGTGGAGACCACGCACCCTACGGCTTGTGGCTTGGGCAAAACCTTGCTCCGTTCACGCGGCGTTTTAATGCGTGCTATCTTTGAAAAAGAGGGGCGAATCTGGTTCCGGCAGGCGCTCACAGAGACCGATTTGCAAAATATGGACGATGACCGGCTTTTCAAAGACAAGGCCGGTGCACGGGTTGAAAGTGGAAATATCCAAAAACCCCTCAGCAAAATCGCCCGCATTCTTAGCCCGCTGACCTCACAAGCCAACCAACTGCACGCTGTGCGAACCGTTGCCTTCAACAAAACCGATGCCGTAAACTGGGGTGTGCCCTGGCATCAGGACCGTGTGATCGCCCTGCGCAACCGGCATGAGGTCAAGGGATATTTCAACTGGTCACAAAAATCCGGTATCTGGCATTGCGAACCACCCCTCCCCCTGCTCAACAGCATGTATTTCGTGCGGGTTCATCTCGACGATTGCGACGCGCAAAACGGCGCGATGCAGATCGCCGTCGGCAGCCATATCGAAGGATGGGTCGCCACCCGGGATGCCAACCGCATAGCCGAAAAATATCCGCAGGAAACCTGCACGGCGAAAAGAGGTGATATACTGGTGCTTAAAATGCTGACATTGCACCGCTCAAGCCCGGCCCGCAATCCATTGCCACGGCGCACCTTCAGAATTGATTTTGCATCAGATGGTTTGCCCGCACCCTTGGAGTGGGCCTGACCGCACGACACACTCCCCCGCAACAAACCGTAGGGTGCGTGGTCTCCACGCACCGATCTTCTGCTACCGCCCCCTCAGCGCATCCTCCAACACAGCTTTTACCACAGCCATATCCACCTGTTTCTCCACAAAAGCCTGCCCGATACCCCGCGCCAGAATAAAGGCAATCTGGCCGTTTGATACCTTTTTATCCTGCCCCATCAGCCCAATCAGCCCCGCCGCATCGGGCAATTCCCCCTCGATCTCTGAAATATCCTTTTTCATGCCCATCGCCGCCAGATGGGCGCGCACCCGCGAGGGGTCCTCCTGCGGGCAAAGCCCAAGCCGCATCGAAAGCTCAAAAGCCAGCGCGCAGCCGATGGCCACACCCTCGCCGTGCAACAACCGGTCAGAATAACCCGTCGCCGCCTCCAGCGCGTGGCCAAACGTATGGCCAAGGTTCAGCAAAGCCCGCTCGCCATGCTCTTTTTCATCCCGCGCCACGATCCCGGCTTTCATCTCGCACGAGCGGCGGATGGCATGGATCCGCCCGGCCTCGTTGCCCTTCGCCATCTCCGGGCCGTTGGCCTCCAGCCATGCAAAAAAATCCGCATCCCCCAGCAGCCCGTATTTGACCACCTCGCCATAACCGGAAATAAACTCCCGCCCCGGCAGGGTGGTGAGCACATCGGTATCGGCCAGCACCAGCCTGGGCTGGTGAAAGGCCCCGATCAGGTTTTTGCCCTGTTTGGAGTTGATGCCGGTCTTGCCCCCGACCGAGCTGTCCACCTGCGCCAAAAGCGAAGTGGGGATCTGGATGAAATCCACCCCCCGCCGCAGAATCGCCGCCGCAAACCCCGCCAGATCACCAATAACCCCGCCGCCAAAAGCCACCACGATATCCGCGCGCTCGACCCGCATCCCGATCAGCCATTCCACCGCTTGCTCAAGCCCCGGCCAGCCCTTGGTTTTTTCGCCAGGCGCCAGCGCCAGCGCCTGCATCGAAATACCCGAGGCAGCCAGCCCCGCGCGCAGGCTTTCCAAATGCAGCGCCGCCACGTTTTCATCACTGATCACAAACACCCGTTTTTGCTGCAAAAACGGCAACATCAGCGCCCCGGCCCGCCCCAACAGCCCCGGCCCGATATGAATTTCATAACCGCGCGCCCCCAGCGCCACATCCAAAACCTCAGTCATGCTTCAGCGCCCTTATCTTTGCCCTTTTGACCGGCCAATGCCGCCAGCCCTTTCAAAATATCGTCCACCACCACCTCGTGGCTGTTTTCAGCATGGCTATCAACCACAAAATCAGCCGTGGCATAGATCGGGTAACGAGCATCCATCAGTTCCTTGAGCACCGCGCGTGGGTTTTGTGCCTCCAGCAAGGGCCTTCCCGGCTTGCCCGCAACCCGGCTCCAGAGCGTATCAAGATCAGCCCGCAACCAAACCGAGATAGCCACCCGCTCGACCTCGGCGCGCACCAGCGGCGAAATAAACGCCCCGCCCCCGGTGGCCAGCACCCTGGGCGGGCCGCGCAGCAGGCGCGAAATCACCTTGGCCTCGCCATCCCTAAACCCCGGCTCGCCAAAGCGCTCGAAAACCTCCGGTATGCTCATCCCCGCCGCCGCCGCGATTTCATCGTCTGAATCAACAAACCCAACCCCGAGCCGCGCCGCCAGCCGCCGCCCGACACTGGATTTGCCGCAGCCCATCAGCCCGACCAGCACCAGTGTTTTATCGAGTTTGCGCAAAGCGTTGCCCATTGAAAAACTTTCAAAACTAGGTGATTGCTGCAAGGCAAAAATCACGCTAATATAGCCAAAAGGCCGGAAATGGCGGCGCGCCGCCTCATAATACCGGTTTAGCATTGTGGCAGATGAAGGCAAACCCCGAAAAACGGGGGAGAAAGGGCAGAGATGATCCGCTGGTTGATCAAATATACCATTATTCTGGGGCTGCTTGGGGCGGCCGGGGTGGCGGGCTATGCGCTGCTGTTTGACCTGCCAGCCGAAAAAACAGAGATCACCATTCCGGTGACCCCGATCGGGCAATAGTGATGTGGCGCGCGCTGGCCATGGCGGTTTTTTTCGCCGGAAGCGCTTCTGCGCAGGCGCCGCGCTCGGCGATCGACTGGCTGTCGGAAAGCCTGTTGCAACCGCCCAATTTTGTCATCACCCCGCCGGGGCGCTCCGGGCATACCGAGGATGTCTCCATTACCGCCGTACCGCTGGACAAGGTCAGCCGTGATGCGGTGGGGCTTTTACCCCCAGAACGCACCGGTTTTGCCGGAGCATTATGGGGGGATCTGACCTCGGACGAGATTGTCGCGCTGCTCGACGGGATGGCGCATAGCGAGCTGCCCGAGGTGGCAGCGCTTTTCAAGCGGGTGCTGATGGCGCAAAGCGACCCGCCGGTTGACAGTGGCAACCATAGCCGCCTGTTATTGGCGCGTATCGACCACCTGTTTAACATGGGCGCGCTTGACGAGGCCGAGAGCCTGATATTGCTCGCCGGGGCCTCGGATGCGGAAATATTTCGCCGCTGGTTTGAAATCGCCCTGATCGACCAGCGCACCAACGCGCCCTGTGCCGCGCTCAAAGAGCGGCCCGCGCTCTCAGATGATGTGGCTACAAGGGTCATCTGCCTGGCCCGCGCGGGAGACTGGAACGCAGCGGCGATCACCGCCTCGCTGGGGGAAACCCTGGGCAATATCTCGGAAAAAGACGCTGATCTGCTGGTGCGCTTTCTCGACCCGGTCATGTTTGCCGACCTGCCGGACCCGGGCATCCCCGAGCCGCTTGACCCGATCACCTTCACCCTGCGCGAGGCGCTGGCCCTGCCCCGCCCCGCGGAGCCGCTGCCCCTGCCCTATCTGAATATCGACCGCGATCTGCGCACCCCGGCCCGGCAGCGCATTCAGGCCGCCGAACGGCTGGTTCAGGCCTCGGCCATTCCGCCGACATTGCTCTTTGCCGCTTATCGTGGCACACGCGCGGCCTCTTCCGGCGGCGCATGGGGGCGGGCAGAATTTGTGCAGGCGCTGGATGCGGCATTGGTCAGGGAAGATGATGCGGCACTGGCGGATGCTGTATCAGCGGCAATAAGGGGTTTTGCCGAGGCCAGGCTGCTTTATGCTTTTGCCGATGAATATGGCGCGGCATTGGCTGAATATCAGCCCGGGGAGGAAACCGGGAAAATAGCTCCACAGGTTCGCCGGATCCTGCTTTTGGCCGGCCAGCCGCTGGAAAACTGGCAGGGGCTTGGGGGGGCGGACCATGATTATGTGCAGTTTGCCAGCCAACTGGCCAAAGGTGCGGTGATCACCGGCATCAGCCCTTACAACACCGCGCTGGCCGATGCGATCCACATGGCTTTCAGCAACCTGACCCCGCCGCGCGCTGACCTGCCCTTGCAGCTCGAAAAAATCGACGCGGGCAATTATGGCGAGGTGCTGCTGCGTGCCATCAACCTGCTCAGCCCCGGCCGCGAGGCCGACCCGCGCGACATCCACGAAGGGCTCTATTTGTTGCGCAAACTCGGGCTGAACACCCCGGCACGCCGCATAGCAACCCAGCTTTTGCTGATCGAGCCGCATTCCACATGAGCACCCATCGCTGGATACCGATGTTTCTGGAAGCGATCCGGGCGGAGCGCAATATCGCGGATAATACGCTAGTAAGCTACCACCATGACCTGAAGGATTTTTCCGCAAGCGTTGATATTGAGCACGCGGGCCATGATGTAATCACCGCCTATCTGCTGGCGCTGGAAACCCGGGGGCTGGCCCAGGCAACCAGGGCGCGGCGGCTGGCCTCGATCAGGCAGCTTTATGCCTTTGCCTTTCAGGAAGGGCTGCGGGCGGATAACCCGGCGGCGCGGATAAAGGGGCCAAAACGGCAGAAAACCCTGCCCGCAACCCTGCGCGAGAACGAAGTGGACGCCCTGCTGGAGGCGGCGGGCAAAACCGGTAAAACCCCTGCCTTGCGGGCGCGCAACACCTGCCTCTTTGAGCTGCTCTATGCCACCGGCCTGCGGTCGAGCGAGCTGGTTTCACTGCCCCTGATGGCGGTGACGGGAGACCCGCAAATGATATTGGTGCGCGGCAAGGGCGGGGTCGAGCGCATGGTGCCGCTCAGCCCGCCGGCGCGGGCGGCGCTGAAACTGTGGTTGCCGCAGCGCGATGAAATACTGAAGGCCCGCGGGCGGCAATCACGGTTTTTATTCCCCAATAAGGCTGGTGAATCACACTTCTCGCGGGTGCAGTTTTTTACTCTGGTCAAAAACGTGGCGCAAAATGCCGGGCTGGACGCCACAAAAATATCCCCCCACACATTGCGCCATGCTTTTGCCACCCATCTGCTGGCCAATGGAGCCGATCTGCGCGCTATCCAGATGCTGCTTGGCCATGCGGATATCGCCACCACCGAGATATATACCCATGTGCTCGATGAGCGGCTTAAAGCGCTGGTGTTGGAAAAACATCCGTTGGAAGGTTTCCAGCACAAATGAAATCATTACGCACTGCTCTTAGCATTACGATTGCGCGCTGCATTTTTATTTTTCCGAAGCAAAACACCAACGCCGCCGGGGCTTCATTCCAAGCTGCACCCTCAAAGCCGAAATCATCGCGCCATGCTTGCGATTCAGCCGGGCAGGCTCCATAATAGATCAAATTTCATAAGGATTTAAGGGCATGAACCCGGAAACAAACGATATTGTGAGCCAAGGTTACCCGGCCGAGATCTGGTGGATACCTGCGGCCATTCTGCTGCTGCTGCTCATCTCGGGCTTTTTCTCCGGCTCGGAAACCGCATTGACCGCCGCCAACCGCGCCAAGCTGCACGGCATGGCCGAAAAGGGCGATGCAGGGGCAAAGCGCGCCCTTGCGCTCACCGATGACAGCGAAAAGCTGATCGGCGCGGTTTTGCTGGGCAACAATCTGGTCAATATCCTATCTGCCGCGCTGGCCACCAGCCTGTTTACCCTGCTGGCCGGGGCCAATGGTGTGGTTGTGGCCACATTGGTGATGACCCTGCTGGTGCTGATCTTCGCTGAAGTGCTGCCCAAAACCTATGCCATAACCAATGCCGAGCTGGCGGCCTCGCGGGTTTCGCGCGCGCTCACGCCGATTGTGTTTTTCCTCTCGCCGGTAGTTGGAATCATCCGCATTCTGGTGCGCGGTATCTTGCGGCTGGTCGGGGTGCGCACAGACCCGGAGGCCAGCATTCTGGCCGCGCATCAGGAAATCGCCGATGCGATTTCACTGCATCACTCGGAAGGCATGGTCGCCAAGGTTGACCGCGACCGCCTGCTCGGGGCGCTAGACCTGAAAGAGCGCGAGGTGGCCGAGATCATGCTGCATCGCTCAGATATAGAGATGATCGACGCGGATGCCCCCTCCAGCGAAATTCTGGATCAATGTTTACGCTCTAATTACACCCGCATCCCGCTTTACCGTGATGAGCCGGAAAACATCATCGGGGTAATCCACGCCAAGGATCTGCTGCGCGCCGTGCATGAGAAAATCAGCAAAAACGGACTGGAAAGCCTGAAGGATTTTGATATCCTCTCGGTGGCGATGAAACCCTATTTCGTGCCGGAAACCACCTCGCTTGATGACCAGATGCGCGAGTTTTTACGCCGCAAAGTGCATTTTGCCCTGGTGGTGGATGAATATGGCTCGCTGCAAGGGTTGATCACGCTGGAGGATATTTTAGAGGAAATCGTTGGCGAGATAACCGATGAGCATGACGAGGAGGATGAGGATTTTCGCCGCGAATCCGATGGGTCGATCATTGTGGACGGTTCAATGACCATCCGCGACCTGAACCGTCAGAGCGACTGGGCCTTGAGCGACGAGGATGCAAACACCGTGGCTGGTCTCGTTATCCATGAGGCACAGATGATCCCGGCCGAGGGTCAGGTTTTCTCCTTTCAGGGGGTGCGTTTTGAGGTGCTGAAACGCGAGGTCAACCGGCTGACCAAGCTAAAAATACGCAAAATCGGCTGAGCATTTCCTTGGCGATCGCCCCACTTTTAAGGCGTTTTGCGTTTGATTTGAATCGCTATTACCGTTGAACGCGATTGTTTTACAATCACTGCCTCAATGGTAAAACCGACAGGTGGTTCAGATAAACGCAAAACGCTTTAACTGGGGTGAATTGGCGCAGCCAAGGGGGGCGGCAGCCCCCGCCGATGGCGTAGCCGAGGCCATCTCCGCCCAAAAGATGATTTTTGCGCAGCAAAATCGGCTTTTGGGCGGAACCAATGCTGCATTATATTTTTTTTCGAACAACCGCAAAAACCACCGGTAATGGTAAAACTCTACCGAAACATGCCAGCCAAAGCCGATTTGACAATCGCACTCGCTTTGGGCCGCTTCAGTGCGGCAAACGGCATCGGGCGGCACACTTCCATGGCTGCCACGCCGACCCGCGCGGTCAGAGTGCCGTTGATGATCCCCTCGCCAAAACGCCGCGATACCCTGGCCACCGCCCCTCCCCCGATCATCGAGCCGATCATATCATCCCCGATGGCAATCGCCCCGGTGGCCAGCAGATGCGCCGCCACGCCTTTGAGCAGGCGCCACGAGCCAAGCACCCCGGCCCGCCCGCCATAAATCTCGGCGATGCGCCGGATCATCATCACATTGCTGGCCAGCGCCACCAGCACATCCACCAGCGCCAGCGGCACCAGTGCCGTGGTTGCCGCCACCCGCCTTGCTGCCTGCTCGATCTCGCGCTGCACGGCTTTATCAAGCGGTGCCATCAGCTTTTGCTCAGCCAGATCGATCAGCGCATCCGCGTCCAGAATATCCCCCTGCTGCTCCCTGACCGCCTGCCTGGCCCAGCGCAATTCCGCCCGGCCCCGGTAAAGCGCATCAAATCTTGCCAACACCCCCAACGCCCGATCCAGGTTTTGCCCGGCGTAAGCCTGCATGGTTGCCGCGCGCAGCGCATCAAGCTGGCGCAAGCGCGCAAAGCCAACCGCCTCGCGCAGCGCCACGATCAGCAGCACCAGCACCACAATGCCCAGCAAGCCAAGTGCCACCTGCCCCAGCCAGATATTGCGCGCCAAAAGCCCGGTGGCAAAATCCCACGCCCAGAGCGAGAGCATCAGGCCAAGCAGCGCAAATACCGCCCCCAAAAACAACCGCCCCAGCCAGCGGCGTGGCCTGGCCGCAATACGTGTGGCGCGCTGCATGGCGGCGCTTTGCGGCTCAGGCACTGGCGGGGCCGTTTGCGGGGTTGGCGCGGGCTGTAGATCCTTGGCGTCGAGCATCACCGGTTTACGCGGTTTAGCCATTCGCTTCTCCTCCCCATTCCAGCCGCACATCGGGCAGGCCTTCCTCGTTATCCGCCCCGTCACCCCGCGCGGTTTCCACAAAGCCCTCGCGTTGGTAAAACCGGATCGCCGCTCTGTTTTCGGCCAGAACCCAAAGCGCCAATCCTCCCGGATTGGCCGCTTTGGCGCGGCCCAGCAGCGCCTTGCCAAGCCCCTGGCTTTGCGCTTGCGGGGCAAGGTAAAGGCAATCCAGATACCCCGATGTAAAGGCAATAAATCCAAGGGTTTCACCCTCTTTTTCAGCTATATAAACCGTATCGCAGGCAATGCGGCTTTGCATCGATTGCGCCGAGGCACTTCCCGGTGCGCGGTTGGGAAACCACGGGTTTGCCGCGATCCAGCCGCGCAAAACCGCCGCACAGGCGGCGGCGTCTTTTGGCTTGGCCGCGCGAATCACAGCCGGTCTCCGAGCAAAAACGCAGCCGCTTGGTCCATGCGGATATGGGCCAGCCCGTGCGGGGCTTTTTCGCCCGGTTTTGGCGGGGCAAATTCGGGCAGGTCATAGCTGATCCCCTCCGGCCAATCCGCCGCGCCCTGCCGGGCCGGCGCAAGCAGGCGCTCGGGGTTTTCGGGCAGGTCTCCGGGGTGCAGCGCCACTTCCCTGCCATCTTGCAATGTGCCGCGCACCAGCTCCAGCGTCGCCCCTTCGTGTTTTACATTTTGCTCCACCGTGGCGCGCAGCGCTGCCAGACTCAGCGCATGGGTGTCGGCCCCTTTCCAACTGGCGGCGTCTTTGGCCTCGCGCAGCAGCGCTTGTAAAAAGCCGGTCAGATGCGGGTGTTGGCTGTGGTGGATATGGTCCGCCTTGCTGGCGGCAAACAGGATTTTCTCAACCTTTTTTCCGGTCAGGCGGGAGAGAATATGGTTTTTGCCGGGGCGAAAGCTGGTGAGGATGGCGCTTAAGGCCTGCCGCAAATCCTCCACCGCAGGAGGGCCGTTATCGATGGCCCCCAGCGCATCGACCAGCACGATCTGGCGGTCTATGCGGGCAAAATGATTACGGTAAAACGGCTTTATCACCTGCTTTTTATAAGCATTGAAACGATGCTCGAAAGCGCGGTAAAGCCCATCACGGCGCGGCTTTTCAGGGCGCGGCAAAGGGGCGAATGTCAGCACCGGCGAGCCTTTCAGATCTCCGGGCAGCAAAAACCGCCCCGGCGCACAGTTGGAAAACCCCGCGCCGCGCGCCGCGTGCAGATAATCGGTATAGGCTTCGGCCAGCATCAGCGCCTGCGGCTCGTCGAGCTTTGCTCCCGCATCCACACCCTTCGCCTTCTCCAGCCAATCATGCGACAGCGTATGCCTTGCTTGCGCTTTTTCCAGCTCCTGCGCGGACCACGCGGCATAGCTGAGCCTGAGCAGGGGCAGGTCAAGCAGCCACTCGCCGGGGTAATCTATGATATCGATGTGCAGGGTGCGCCGGCCACGCAGCCCGCCCAACACCCCGCCGCGCTTTGAGCGCAAGGAAAGCCGCAACTGGCTGATCGAACTGGTGCTCTCGGGCCAGAAAGGCGCAGGGGCCTGCAGCGCTTGCAGATGCGCCTCATAGGCAAAGCGGGGGATGGTCTCATCGGGCTGGGGTTGCAAAAAGGCGTTAACGATCTGCCCTCCGGCGCGGGGGCCAAGGGCGGGCAAGCGGGTGCGGTCCAGCAGGTTGGCGATCAGCGAGGTGATAAACACGGTTTTACCCGCGCGGGAAAGCCCGGTCACCCCGACCCTGAGCACCGGCTCAAACAGCTCTTTGGCTCCGGTTCCGGTATCGTCGATCACCCGGGTGATCTGGTCGGCTATATCGGTAAGCCCCACGCGTTTCCCCTTGCTGGATTTCTTTGCCTTTATAATATAGTCGCTGGGATGCCGATTTTACAGAGGGTTTAAATTGCCACGTTACGCACTGAAAATAGAATATGATGGCGGGCCTTATTGCGGCTGGCAAAAGCAGACCGATCTGCGCACGGTGCAAGGGGCGCTGGAGACGGCCTTACGCCAGCTTGAGCCGCAATGCTCCGGCGTGCAGGGCGCGGGGCGCACCGATACCGGCGTGCATGCCTGCGGGCAGGTGGCGCATGTGGATATGGCCAAGCAGTGGGAGGCGTTCCGGCTGATGGAGGCGCTGAATTACCACCTGCGCAAACAGCGGATAGCGGTGCTTGCCTGTGCGGTGGTACCGGCTGATTTCCACGCACGATTCGCAGCGCTTGAGCGGCGCTACACATTTCGCCTGCTCACCCGCCGTGCCCCGCTGACCTTTGCAGGCGGCACCATGTGGCAGATCAAA
>WFQA01000262.1 GCA_015487255.1 Paracoccaceae bacterium
GCCGATGCAAGTGCGGCGATGCTGCTGGATGACGGGATGGAGGCCATGCTCCAGGCTCAAGGCGATATCGACCTTTCAGACGTATTGCATGGGCTGGCGGAAATTGAAGGCATCAGTCTTTCGCAACCTCCCGCAGGTTCAACCCTGTTGCGCCGCACAGCCCCCGTGGCCAGCGCAACCCTTGCCGGTACCGCCAGCAACCCGGTAGCCGATGCGCAGGAGGCCAAGCCCGCGCAGGGGATGGCACTGCCACAAGTCGGCAACGAAACCACCGGAACGGCCCCGGATACCCCCCTGACAGCAGCTTCAGACCCCGCGCAAGATGATAGCGGCACATCCGGGGAGGAAACGGCAGAAACCGCAACACAGCCCGACGAGGCGTTTTCGCTGGAGCGCTTAAAAGCCATGCAGGCGGCGCTGACCCCGGCGCAAAAGCAGGTGATCCAGCGGCATTTGCGCAATTTGGGTTTTTACACCGGCGTGATAGACGGCAGCTTTGGCCCGCAGACCGAGCAGGCGATTGCAAGCTATCAGGGGTCGATCAGCGCCGAGGTGACCGGCGTGCTGACCCCCGAACAAACAGAAGCGCTCAGCGAATAGGGCGTTTTGCAACTGATGGGGTAACCCCCTACAGATCCTGCAAGGCAAACACCTCGATCTCGCCCTTGGCGCTTTCCTCTATCGCCCGCGCCGCGGCCCGCGCCCCGGCGGCAGTGGTGTAATATGGAATGCGGTCATAAAGCGCGATTCGCCTGATCTCGCGGCTGTCCTCAATGGATTGCGCACCCTCGGTGGTGTTGAATACCAGATCAACGCCGCCATCCTTCATCAGGTCGGTAATATCCGGCCGGCCCTCATAAACCTTGTTGACCACCTCGGCCTCCAGCCCGTTTTGCCGCAAAAAATCCGCCGTGCCACGGGTGGCCTTGATGGCAAAACCAAGCCCGGCAAGAATTTGCAGCGCTTCCTGCACCAGCTCGCCCTTGTCGGCCTCCTTGATCGAGACAAACACCGTGCCTTTGAGCGGCAATTCGGTGCCCGCCCCCATCTGTGCCTTGAGAAAGGCTTTTGAAAACGTGGTGTCCAGCCCCATCACCTCACCGGTGGAGCGCATTTCAGGCCCGAGCAGGGTATCAACACCGGGGAAACGGGCAAAGGGCAGCACCACCTCTTTCACCGCAAAATTCTTGATATCGGGTGATTTGAGATCAAATTCCGAAAGCTTGGCCCCCGCCATCACCTGCGCGGCAATCGAGGCAATGGGTGAGCCAACCGCCTTGGCGACAAACGGCACGGTGCGGCTGGCGCGGGGGTTGACCTCGAGCACAAAAATCTCGTCATCCTTGATGGCAAATTGCACATTCATCAACCCCACCACATTCAGCCCGATAGCCATGGCTTCGGTCTGGCGCTTCATCTCGTCAATCAATTCACGGCTCAGCGAATAAGGCGGCAATGAGCAGGCGCTGTCACCCGAATGCACGCCGGCTTCCTCGATATGCTCCATGATCCCGGCCACATGCACGGCCTCACCGTCACAAAGCGCATCCACATCCACCTCGATCGCGCCGGTCAGATAGCTGTCGAGCAGCACCGGGTTATCACCCGAAACCTTGACCGCCTCGTTAATATAGCGCTTGAGGTGGGCGTCATCCCGCACGATCTCCATGCCACGGCCACCCAGCACATAGGAGGGGCGGATCACCAGCGGATAGCCGACATCCTGCGCGATTTCCAGCGCCTGTTCGGGGCTGGTGGCAATGCCGTTATAGGGTTGTTTCAGGTTGAGGTTGCCAAGCAGTTTCTGAAAGCGCTCGCGGTCTTCGGCCAGATCAATCGCATCGGGCGTGGTGCCAAGGATAGGAATGCCCGCCGCCTCAAGCCCATTGGCCAGCTTCAGCGGGGTCTGGCCGCCGAATTGCACGATCACCCCGTGCAGGGTGCCGTTTTGCTGCTCGACCCGCAATATCTCCAGCACTGATTCCAGCGAGAGCGGCTCAAAGTAAAGCCGGTCGGAGGTGTCATAATCGGTGCTCACCGTTTCGGGGTTGCAGTTGATCATGATGGTCTCATACCCCGCATCGGTCAGCGAGAAACAGGCATGGCAGCAGCAATAGTCAAACTCGATCCCCTGGCCGATGCGGTTTGGCCCGCCACCCAGAATAACCACCTTTTTGCGCTCACTCGGGCGGCTTTCGCACTCGACCGCACCCATGACCGAGGATTCGTAGGTGGAATACATATAGGGGGTCTGGGCCTCGAATTCCGCCGCGCAGGTATCTATGCGCTTGAAGCTGGCCACCACGCCAAGCCCGTGGCGGATGGCGCGCACTTCGCTTTCGGATGTGCCGGTAAGGGTGGCGAGGCGTGCATCCGAAAAACCAAGCATTTTGAGCGCGCGCATTTGCGGCTCGGTATCGGGCAGGCCGTGGATCTGCAGCTTGGACTCCTCGGCGATGATCTCGCGAATTCGCGCCAGAAACCACGGGTCAAAACTGGTAATCTCAAACAGTTCCTCATCCGAAAACCCGTAGCGCATGGCATGGGCGATGATCCGCATCCTATCAGGGGTCTGGCCGGAAAGCGCCTTGGTCAGGGCTTTGTCGATCGCCATTTGCGCATCAGGCGTGGCACCGATGATATAGCGCGCCAGCCCGACTTTTTCGCCATCTTCAAAGGTCACATCCTCGCCTTGGGGCATATCGGGGATATCGACCTCGTCAAAGCCGCTCAGCCCGGTCTCGAGGCTGCACAGCGCCTTTTGCAGGCTTTCATGGATGGTGCGGCCTATCGCCATCGCCTCGCCAACCGATTTCATCGCCGTGGTCAGATTGGCCTCGGCACCGGGGAATTTCTCAAAGGTAAAGCGCGGGATCTTGGTGACGACATAATCAATCGTCGGCTCAAAACTGGCCGGGGTTACTTTGGTAATATCGTTGTCCAACTCATCGAGCGTGTAGCCCACCGCGAGTTTGGCGGCGATCTTGGCAATCGGAAAACCGGTCGCCTTGGAGGCCAGCGCCGAAGAGCGGCTGACCCGCGGGTTCATCTCGATCACCACCATGCGGCCATCAGCCGGGTTCACCGCCCATTGCACATTGGAGCCGCCGGTCTCGACCCCGATTTCGCGCAGTACGGCAATGCTGGCTGTGCGCATCATCTGGTATTCTTTGTCTGAAAGGGTGAGCGCGGGGGCCACGGTGATACTGTCTCCGGTATGCACGCCCATCGGGTCGACATTCTCGATGCTACAGATGATGATGGCATTGTCGGCTTTGTCCCGCACCACCTCCATCTCGTATTCTTTCCAGCCGAGCAGGCTTTCATCGATCAGGATCTGGTTGACGGGCGAGGCATCCAGCCCGCTGGCGCAAATCGCTTCGTAATTCTCGTGGTTATAGGCAATGCCGCCGCCGGTGCCGCCCATGGTAAAGGCGGGGCGGATAATGGCGGGCAGGCCGATATCGGGCAGCGCCGCCATGCATTCTTCCATGCTTTCGGCAATGGTGGCGCGGGGGTTTTCAATGCCGATCCGGTCCATCGCCTCGCGGAAAAGCTTGCGGTCCTCGGCCATCTCAATCGCTTTGCGGTCCGCCCCGATAAGCTGCACGTTATATTTTTCCAGCACGCCCATATCATCGAGCGCCAGCGCCGTGTTCAGGCCGGTTTGCCCGCCCATGGTGGGCAGCAGCGCATCGGGGCGCTCTTTTTCAATAATCTTGGCCACGGTTTCGGGGGTGATCGGCTCGATATAGGTGGCGTCGGCCATCTCCGGGTCGGTCATGATGGTGGCGGGGTTGGAATTAACCAGAATAACCCGGTAACCTTCTTCCTTCAGCGCCTTGCAGGCCTGGGTGCCGGAATAATCAAACTCGCAGGCCTGCCCGATGATGATGGGCCCGGCCCCGATGATCATGATGGATGAGATGTCGGTTCTTTTTGGCATGATGGCCCCGTGCGTTTGGCCGCGCGGATGGGCCGCGCGGATGTGGATTCGCCGTTACGTGCAAATTGTGGTGGTTATAATCGGATATACGGGCGGCGCAACCCTGTGGGAGTTGAAACCGGCGATGAATTGGCGTGATTTTTGTATAATATGCTCGGTATCAGCCGGGACCGCCGAGCGCAAGCTCGGCCAAGCCCAACGGGAGGTGGCTTTTTGCGCAGCAAAACGACGCCGACGGGCGGGAGAGCACCGGTTGCTTTTGGCACAAAGGTGGTGGTTATTTCCCCCTCCTTCCCAGCCAATGTGCCTTTGCCTCGGGGAGGGTCTCAACCGGCTTGCCTGTGGCCAGCATGGCACCCACCCCCCCGCTCGGCAAAGGCACGTTTTCAGCAGAGCTGAAAACCGGAGGGCCTCCGGCCATGGCCTCGCTGCGCTCGGCGGTCTGCTTGATTGGGGTTCGCAACTAAACTGCTGGAGCCTGCCAGTGGGGCTGGGCTGTCAACCGCTCGGCAAGCAGGTCTATCAGTGCGCGAACCCGCAGTGGCAGGTGCCTGGTTTGCGGATAGACTGCATATGCGGTCAAAGGCTCGGGGTGGTGGCGGCAAAGCAGCGGGATAAGTTTTTTGGCTTTGAGGGCCTCCCAGACGATAAAGCTGGGTGCGAGAATGATGCCGTGATCCATCACCGCTGCGTGGCACAGGAAATCTCCGTTATTGGAAAAGATGTTTCCCGGAAGATTAACGGCAGTTTTGCGCCCCTTTGGAGAGGTGAAGTACCACGTGCCGGAATTGGTATTGGCATAGTGCAATATACGGTGCTGCTTCAGGTCTGCCGGGGCCTTGGGGGCGCCATGGGCCTTCAAATAACCGGGGCTGGCACAAAGCACATTGGTTATTTCAATCAGCTTTCGGGCTTTCAGGGTCGAATCCTTGAGCTTGGCGATGCGGATGGCAAGGTCATAACCCTCATCGACGAGATCAACCTGCCGGTCGTTGAAATCCATGTGCAGTTGCAGATCAGGGTGGGATTTGGCAAAATCAGTGATTAGCGGGGTCAGATGCGCCAGCCCAAAGCTGAGCGGGGCTGAAACCTTGATTTTACCGGTCAGGCTGCGGCTGGTCTCGC
>WFQA01000263.1 GCA_015487255.1 Paracoccaceae bacterium
GCCCCCATCATCCATAAAAAAGCTTTAAAATGGTTATTCAACACGTTTGTCAAACCGCCGAAGCACCCCTTCAGTGGCCCGCCCCCAGTCAGAGGCCCTGGTGCGCGCCTGATGGGAATCAAAGCTGCTTTCGCTGTCAAAAATCTCGGAAACATGGAAGCAATGCGGCGCTTCTGGGTCTTGGCTGACCTCAAATTTCAGGCAGCCCGGCTCGGCGCGGGAAAGCGCGATATGTGTTGGCAGATGCTGCTCTATTATCGCGCGCTCAGATGCGGATTTAGCAATCAACTGCCCGTCCAGATATACTTTTGCCATGCCGCTTCTGCTCCGTTTTTGGGTTGGGTCTATTCCCACTCGATGGTGCCGGGGGGTTTGGAGGTGATATCATAAGTCACCCGGTTAATGCCCTCGACCTCATTGATGATCCTTGTTGCGGTCTCCCCCAGAAATTCGTGGGTGAACGGATAATAATCAGCCGTCATGCCATCCACCGAGATAATCGCGCGCAGGGCACAGGCATGAGGATTGGCAAAAAGTACCATCAGATATCTGAGAAGGAGAAGCTAAAGGAATAGCGCATGAGTTTGAGGCCTTCGATCATACGCGCACCGCTTACAAGTTTATCATCGAACTCGGGAGCGATCAGGATGCCGCGCGGGCGGGTGCCTGTTTCGTCTTGGATATCAGCCATATAAGCCGCGATCTGGCCCAGAACGTCGCGCTTTGCGGTCACCGCTTTTAGCTCGATCACCACCAATAGGTTTTGGCTGTCTCGGACCAGAGCGTCGATGCGACCCGAAGGAACCTGAAATTCCTTTCCATTCTCGGCGAGCGTCATGCCTGGCTCGATCTGATCGATGCAGGCGACCAAGGCGGTTTGCAGGTCCTGTTCATATCGGAAAGAAAGATTCGCGCTTTCGGCCAATTTAGGCGCGCTGTTCGAGTCCGCAGCAGCATTCTCGATATCTTGTCGGAACCGAATGTAACGCTTGAGGTGTGATTTGTAGGACGCTAAGCCTTTTCGCAAATCGCCATTGATCTGGAGCTTTGAGGGGTTCGGCTTGCCTTCGCGCTCATCACTCGCAGTGTATTCCAATTCGGAAAGAACCCACTCAAGTGCGTCCTCATCAAAAAACTTGTCAAGGTCGCCATATTCTCGGGCGATTCTGCGAACATCACTAAGGGCAGTTTGTTGCGTACTCGGGTTCTCCAAGTGTTGATGAATCCATGCACTGTAACGCTGCTCATCCATATCTCACTCCCACTCAATTGTGCCCGGCGGTTTGCTGGTGATGTCGTAGGTCACCCGGTTGATACCGTCGATCTCGTTGATAATGCGGGTGGCGGTCTCCCCCAGAAATTCGTGGGTGAACGGGTAATAATCAGCCGTCATGCCATCCACCGAGGTAACCGCGCGCAGCGCACAGGCAAAATCATAGGTGCGCCCGTCCCCCATCACCCCGACCGTGCGCACCGGCAGGATGGCGACAAAAGCCTGCCAGATTTCGTCATAAAGCCCGTGTTTGCGGATCTGGTCGATATAAACCGCATCGGCCTTGCGCAAAACCTCCAGCTTTTCACGGGTGATCTCGCCGGGGCAGCGGATGGCAAGGCCGGGGCCGGGGAAAGGGTGGCGGCCAATGAATGAGGCGGGCAGGCCCAGCTCGCGCCCCAAGGCCCGCACCTCGTCCTTGAAAAGCTCGCGCAGTGGCTCCACCAGCTTCAGCCCCATCTTTTCGGGCAGCCCGCCAACATTGTGGTGGCTTTTGATGGTCACCGACGGCCCGCCGGAAAAGCTGACGCTTTCGATCACATCGGGGTAAAGTGTGCCCTGCGCGAGGAATTCTGCCCCGCCAACCCCGGCCGCGTGTTTCTGAAACACATCGATAAACAGCTTGCCAATGATCTTGCGCTTGGTTTCGGGGTCGCTCACCCCGTCCAACTCGCCCAGAAACAGCGCGCGTTCATCGGCATGGATCAGCGGCATGTTATAGTGGTCGCGAAACATCTCCACCACTTCTTCCGCCTCGTTTTGGCGCAACAGCCCGTTATCCACAAAAACGCAAGTGAGCTGGTCGCCGATCGCCTCATGGATCAGCACCGCCGCCACCGAGCTATCGACCCCGCCGGAAAGCCCGCAGATCACCTTGGCCGTGCCAACCTGTGCGCGGATCTTCTGGATCGCCTCCTCGCGGTAGGCCCCCATGGTCCAGTCGCCGGTAAAGCCCGCCAGCTTGATGAAATTCTGATAAAGCCGTGCGCCGTTTGGTGTATGATGCACCTCGGGGTGGAACTGCACCGCATAAAAATGGCGCGATGTGTCAGCGATGATCGCATAGGGCGCATTGGGCGAGGTGCCAAACACCTCAAACCCCGGCGCGATGGCGGAAACATGGTCGCCATGGCTCATCCAGACCTGCTCATCACCATCCTCAAACCAGCCATCGAGCAACGGCAGGTTGCCCTTCGGGGTTACATAAGCGCGGCCAAACTCGGCGGTGCCATGGCCGCTTTCCACCTTGCCGCCCAGCATCTGCATCATCACCTGCTGGCCATAGCAAATGCCCAGCACCGGCACCCCGAGCGAAAACACCTCTTTGGGCGGGCGTGGCGAGCCTTCATCAATCACACTGGCCGGGCCACCGGAGAGGATCACCGCCCCGGGATTGAAGCGCCGCAGGAAACCGGCATCGACCTTGTTATAGGGGTGAATTTCGCAATAGGTATTTGCCTCACGCAGCCGGCGCGCAATAAGCTGCGTGACCTGTGAGCCAAAGTCGATGATCAAAAGGCGGGTATGGGATGTATCTGTCATGGGGCTAGTTAGGGCCAAGAGCGGATTCGCACAAGCCCCAATAATGCCGCTTTTATGACGGATCCCGGTCTATCGATTGATAAAGTGTAACGGCCTCATTCATCAGTTTGCGCACCTTTTCCAGCTCGTTACTGATCAGCAGAATGGTGGTGTTGTCAAAGATTTCACCAGCAAGGGCACGCTGCAACATGCCCTCCACCGGCAGCCATACGGTGCGCACTTCTTCGAGCTTTTCCTTAACTTCATCGGAGGGCGGCGCAATGATGACCCCTGGCATGCCGTTGATCAAAGCATTCATGGTATTGTCAAAAATCAAAACCGTTTGGGCGAGGTTCTCCAGATTGGCGTCCGTCTGCACACCGGCCTGCACGAAGCAAAATTCCTTAAACGCCTTTTCTGACAACATGCGCTGGCGGCCCGCAAAGTTGATTATTATTGTGTCAAGCATGGAAAGGTTTTGCAGGTGCTCGCCATGAACCGCCTGAATATAGCTGGTCAACTGATCGGATTCGTAAAAAAGCGCGCCCGATGCGACCAGAATTTCGCCCAGGCGGCTTTGTTCCATTGGCTCATCATTTGCAAGCGGGGCCAAAAGATCAGAAATATTGGTAATTTGCGCCTGGGCCTTTTTGATCCCGTCCAACACCTTTGGGCTATTTTCGCGAGCCAGTCCGGAATCAACGCTCCCCGCCCCGAGCAGGGTAAGGGTTTGTTCAAACAGGTTGCGGCTTTCCAAAACTTCGCGGCTATGCGGCGTGGCTTCAATATCCAGATAAACAAGGCAGGAAAGCCCGGCTATGCGTTGTGAAAGCATGCGCTGGCGGCCGGACAGGTTAACTCTGAGCAATGCCTGCTTTATTCGATCATCCTGAATGGGAGAGGGGCTTGCGGTGGAGCCAATACCGGCAAAGATCAGCGCAAGGGAAGCAGCAGATATCAGTTTGAAAATTTTCACGATTTGACCTCACAATTGTTACGGTTAATAATTATTCAGTAAAATAACCTGAATGTAGTATGAGCATGATATGGCTTAATTACTGCAGGGCATTGATGTGTATCAACAAACGGGTGCTTAGGTTGAAATTCTACCATCGAAAACGCCTAATTGTAGTTCTCAAGTTGGGTGAATGAGCTTTTGCCGCGCGCAAGCGCATGTCGCAGATGATGCGTATTTAGGCGGGAATATCAGACATGGCGGATAGGGTTTGCGCCTATATGGAGGAGAATAACCCTCAGGAGCCAGATATGCCCCATCCCAGCATCAGCCCGGAATCAACCTCCCGCCGCCGGGGGCGCGGCGGGAAAGCGGCAAGGCGGGCAACGCGGGGGGCAGTGAGCTTTGAAACCGCCCGTTTTATCGAGCGCAATATCCCCAGTTTCGAGATTCTCACCGCCGAGGCGATCGAGATCATCGAGACCAATGCCGAGATCGTGCTGGAAGAGATCGGCGTCAGCTTTGCCGACTGCCCCGAAGCGCTGCGGCGCTGGCGCGAGGCGGGGGCGGATGTGAAAGATGGCCGGGTGCGCATCCCGCGCGGGCTGGCGCGGCAATTGTGCAAAACCGCGCCAGGCCATATTACCCAACACGCGCGCAACCCCGCGCGCTCGGTTGAAATTGGTGGCAATTCTCTGGTGCTGGCCCCGGTTTACGGCCCGCCTTTTGTGCGCGGTCTTGAAGGCGGGCGGCGCTATGGCACGATTGAGGATTTCCGCAATTTCGTGCGGCTTGGCTATATGAGCAAATATCTGCACCACTCCGGCGGCACCCTTTGCGAGCCAACCGATATCGCGGTCAACAAGCGGCATCTGGATATGCTTTACGCCCATATGACCCTGTCGGACAAACCCTATATGGGGTCGGTCACCGCCCCCGAGCGCGCGGTTGATTCGGTGGAAATGGCCGAGATCATGTTTGGCAAGGCGTTCGTGGCGCAAAACGCGGTGCTGCTCTCGCTGATCAATATCAACTCACCCCTCACATTTGACCCGATCATGGTTGGCGCGCTGGAGGTTTATGCCGCCGCCGGGCAGGCCTGCATTATATCCCCCTTTATTGTTGGCGGGGCGATGGCGCCAGCCTCGGTGGCGGGCACATTAACCCAGGTATTGGCCGAGGCGCTGGCCGGCATCGCCTATTCCCAACTCATCCGCCCCGGTGCGCCGGTGATCTTTGGCGCTTTTGTCACCTCGATCGACATGGGCTCGGGCGCGCCAACCTTTGGCACCCCGGAAGCCAGCAAGATATTATACGGGGCCGGGCAGCTTGCGCGCCGCCTTGGCTTGCCGTTTCGCTCGGGCGGGGCGCTTACCGGGGCCAAGCTGCCCGATGCACAGGCGGCTTATGAGAGTGCCAACACGTTAAACGCCGCCCTGCTTGGCGGGGTCAACTTTATGTTACATGCCTGCGGCTGGCTTGAGGGCGGGCTGGTTTCGAGCTTTGAGAAATTTGTGCTTGATGCCGACCAGCTTGGCGGCCTGCACGCATTGGCCGCCGGGGTTGATACAACGGAAAACGGGCAGGCAATGGATGCGCTGCGCGAGGTTGGCCCCGGCGGGCACTTTCTGGGCTGTGCCCATACCCAGGCCAATTTCAAGCAGGCGTTCTGGCGCAGCGATGTGCTGGATTACGGCTCGTTTGAGCAATGGCAGGATGAGGGTGGCAAAGACGCAACGCAGCTTGCCAATATCAGGGTGAAAAAGCTGCTGAATGATTACCAACCACCCGGGCTTGATCAGGGGATAGATGAGGCGCTCAAAGAATACATGATGAGGAAAAAAGCCTCAATGCCAGATAGTTTTGTGTAATTACAAACCATTACGCAGCCCTTTTCATCTCTGAAATCAGGGCAGACAGCACCTCGATATGGGTTTGGGCACTATAGGTTCCCTCTCCTTCGCGCCGCCCGGTTTCCAGTTCCTCCTCGCGGGTTTTCAGCACCTCCACCACCCGCGCGGCACTGGCCCCGAGCAGGCGCGGCAGCATGGTTTCGCGCCGATAGCCTTTGGCGCAATACCTTGCCGCCTGCATTAATATTTTCGGGCGGTTGGGGGGCTGGGTCACTTTGCTCATGCTGGTCTCCGGTTGGTTATAATCACTTCAATCATACCCCGGTCCAACCCCCGTTGCGCTTAATGTAGTTTGAGAGTTCTCTGCTGTAGGCACTTGATAACGTTTGATTAATATAATCACCCGAGTTGAATGGTTAATGGATTGTTATCCAACCGGGTTTATTAACGATTTGTCTAAAATTTTAATAAAAAGGATGAGAAAGTGACTGACGACACGCAGACAAATCCCAACACTTTCACCAACCTGGCACCGCTGAGCAAAGCCTTGCCGGACTGGGTTCCTGAAATTGCGGTAACCTATCTGAGCCATACAACCCTCGGCGTTCCCTTGCGCCAGATCGCCCGGCAAAAAGGCGTGCACGCCTCAACCGTTTTGCGCCAGGTGCGCAAATACGAGGCGCGGCGCGATGACCCGCTTGTCGATCAGGCGTTGGACGCAGTGGCGCAAAACCTTCTTCCCACCCAACCGGAGCATATTGATATGGCCAACACCCCGACCACCAATTCCGAAGCCAAGCGTATTTTGCGGCATTTGTCAGAATCCGGCACCTATTTGCTGGCTTCAAAGCAAATGCCAAAGGCCGCCGTTTTTAAGGAGCAGAAAGGCCAGGAGCCGCGCAAGGTCGCCACGGTGGAAACCCGCATCGCGCACCGTTTTGCCTTACAGGAGTGGATAAAAGGCAAACAGGTCGGCGCGATTGGCCGCTACCAGATCACCCCGGTGGGGCGGGCGGCGCTGCGCCGGATGCTTTCGGATGACAACCAGTTTGGCGATCAGCACAAGGAATTTGATGAGCGCGATGTGAGCCTGGAGCCGGATGGCAGCATCAAGCGGGTGCGCTATAATATCGCCGAAAGCCCGCTCAGCCTGCTCGGGCGCAAGCGCGGGCCGGATGGCAGTGCCTTTCTCTCGCCGGCGCAAATCACTGCCGGCGAGCGCCTGCGGGAGGATTTTGAGCTGGCCCATATGGGGCCACGGGTGGCGCAGAACTGGGACCGTTTCCTGACCTCGGCCTCACGCGGCGGGTTTTCCGACAATTCCCCGGCCGAGGGGCCGTCTGCGGCGCGGGCGCGGGTTTCCAAGGCGCTCACCGCGCTGGGGCCGGGGCTGGCGGATATCGCCTTTCGGGTGTGCTGCTTTCTGGACGGGCTGGAAAAAGCCGAAAAGCGGCTGGGCTGGTCGGCGCGCTCGGGCAAGGTGGTGCTGCGTATTGCCTTGCAGCGCCTCGCCCAGCATTACGGGCTGGAAGACCCGCTGGAAACAAAAATGGCCGGTTAACCCTCGGAGGCAGCCTTGATGATGCCGCCAAAATCAGCCGCCTTTAGCGAGGCACCGCCAACAAGCCCGCCATCCACATTGGAAACCGCAAAGATTTCCGCCGCGTTCGAAGGCTTGACGGAGCCACCGTAGAGCAGGCGGAAATCATCAAAGGTGGCAGGGTGGCTCTTGGCCAGTTCGGCGCGCATGAAATCATGCATTTCGGCTATATCTTCCAGCGTTGGCACCAAACCGGTGCCAATGGCCCAGACCGGCTCATAGGCGATGACGGTATTTTCGCCCGTCGCGCCCGCAGGCACAGAACCGGCAAGCTGCCCGCCAACGATTTCGAGCGCTTTGCCTTCTGTCCGTTCCGCCTCGGTTTCGCCAACACAGATCACGGCCAGCAGCCCGGCGCGCCATGCGGCCTTGGCCTTGGCGGCAACATCGGCATCCGTTTCACCATGGTCGGCACGGCGCTCGGAATGGCCAACGATCACCGCTGTTGCCCCGGCATCGGCAAGGATTTCGGCTGAAATATCGCCGGTATGGGCACCAGAGGCATCGGCGTGGCAATCCTGACCGCCCACTTTTACGGTTTTGCCAATGCCGACCATGGCAGTGATCAAGGGTGCGGGCGGGCAGATCAGCACGTCACAATTCGGGTCGGGAAAGGCGGCTTCCAGCGCCTCGATCTCACGCAGTGCGGCTTTGGAGCCGTTCATTTTCCAATTACCTGCCGCCAGTTTGCGTCGTGTCATTGCCAATCTCCCCTACCGGCCTGCCGGGCCGTATCGTTTGCATTATCGCTTTGTGGCGGTTTTTACCCTTGGGGTAAAGGAAAATGGCTGCGGCGTGGTGCCGCTTGCGGCCTACATGCCCGCGAATTTTATCGATTCGCCACAGCCGCAGGCCTCGGTCACATTGGGGTTTTTGAACTCAAAACCGGATTCGAGCAGGGAGGTGGTGTAGTCGATCTCGGTGCCAAACAAAAACATCTGCGCCATCGGGGCGATCATCACCCGCGCGCCGTCTTGCTCGATAACTTCGTCGAGCGGATCGATTTCGTCAACATAATCCATGGTGTATTCCATACCCGCACAGCCGCCCTTTTTCACCCCGATGCGCAGGCCCTTTTTGCCACCGGACTGCATGAGCCTGGTGATTTGCGCCGAGGCGCGTGGTGTCATTGAAACAGCGGCTTTGCCCGGAATGCTAAACATGGTTTTCCCCTTTGCGGGTAATTTAGGCATTTCTGCCGGCCTTAACAAGCCTCATGCGATCAATTCACGCAGGGCCAGCACCCCCATCGAGGTGGCGATCACCCAGCCAAAGCTCAGCAGGGTGCCGATGATCACATATTCGCTGATGCTGCGGTCCTCTTTGGCGCTGCTGAAGCGCAGCACCGATTTGGCGGCCAGCAAAAAGCCGATATTCTGCGGCTGGCCCGACAGGATAAAAAGATAGGCCAGCGCCCGCTCGAGATTGCCGATAATCGCGCCGGCGCGGGGCAGGCCCTCGGCATGTTCAACCGCCAGCGGGCGCATGAACAGCCCGATCATAAACCCGCCCGCCCGTGTGGCCAGCACCAGCCCGCCGGTGAGCAGCATGAAAAGCGGCAGTTGCGCCACCCAGCCTTCGGGAATGGCGGCAAGCCAGGAAGGCGGGGCGCCAAGCAAGCCGTAATCCTGCCAGATGCCGCTGGCATAAAGCCCCGGAAATTGCGTTGCCAGCCCGAGAATCACAGCCAGATGCAGCCCCTGATCCAGCAAAAACGCCCGCAAGGAGCTGCCGGGCCAATAGGTTTTGATCGCATCAATCAGCAAATGGCTGCCTGCCAGCGCCAGCACCACCCACCCCCCGGCAAAGCCCAGCGCCGCATAGCTGAGGCCGGCCACAATGCCGATATGCCCAAGCAGCACGGCAAAATTGCGCTTATGTGCGATCATCCACCGGGTTTGCAGCAGGAAATCAGCCAGAATATGGGCGAAAAGCAGGGCGATCAGGGTTTCGACCATTGATTCCATCCTTAATGTAGCCTTTAGAGGCTACAATTATAAAATGTAGCCTCTAGAGGCTACAGTGATCGGGGCTGGGCCTAAGCTCAAGCTGCTCAAGCGCCAGCAACAGGGCCGGCTCCCCGGCCGCAACCTGATGGTTGCGGACCGTAAGCCGGGAAACCCCGAGATGGGAGGCCAGCGCATCTTGCGTCGGATGCGGCAGGGTCAGGCTTTTTGACAGCACCCGCGCCTGCGCCTGTGTCCAGTTTTTCGAAATTTCATCCGCCAGAACAAATACCGGGTTATCGGGGGTGTTGATACCCAGAGATTGCGCCCCGCGCATATCAGCCAGCCCGCGGCCCGAGGCCTGAAAAGCCGGGCCGTCAGAAGCGCCAAGCCCCTCGGGTGAAAGCGGCTCGATCGCGCCAACCCCCACCGATATCCGGGTTTCGAATGCCTTGCTCTCCTGGCGTATATGGGCGCGCATCAACAGGCAGATACGCAACGCCAGCCTTGGCCGCACAAGCATTTGCCAGCTATCGCCGGAAAAGCGCTCAAAAAGCGGGTCATCTTTTTGCAATGCCCCCACCGCCTTGGCCCCCAGCTTGAGCGCGGCAAAAAGCGCATCACGCTCATCACGGCTCAGCCTGGTGGATTTTACGATATCGCCGGTAAGCACGGCCACATTATCAGGGTCAAAACTCATGGGGCCACATTGGCAAAAGCTGCGGGATGAGGCAAGGGGGCATCGTGAGCATTATGGCACCGCCCGGGCTGATAGTTGCGCATGCAATTGGCCTGCCGAGCGTAGCGAGGCCATGGCCCAAGCGCTCATATATAGTTGCGCAGCAACAATATATGAGCGGAGGGGGCCAAGGCCGGCTATTGGTGTGGTGGGCTGCGGCCATCAGATGGCTGTTTTTTGCAGTGCTCACCTCAATCAAAAGGAATGCACGTCTCCTTTGGCGGCCTGAAGTCTCGGGCTATGCCGCCATGGTTCAGGGCATATCAAAGGTGCGTGGCCCGCGGGCGGGCCGATGCTAGCGGATAAGGCGGGAGTATTTTGCGCCCTCAAGGCTGGCCCCGGCTAAAAAGCCGCGCTGGCCAAACACGATGCCAAGAATTGGTTTGTTGGAAATGGTCGAGGAAAGCCCGATGCTGCCGCCCTGTTCCTGCAGTGCATATTCCGCATCCACCCCCAGTTCAAAGCCATCACTGGTGCGAAAATCGCGCAACACTTCGGTGGTCATGAAAAACAGCACCTGGCGCGATTGCTGGGCACCAAATTGCAGGCCGAATGAGGCCGAGGCGAAGGAATAATAATCCACCGTTGCCCCGCCGATCAGCAAGGCCCCTTCACCATATGATCCACCCAGAAATATCCCGGCTTTGGTCACGTTGGGGATCACCAGCATCCCCGCCGTGCGCTGGGAAAATTCGCGTGAGCCGGGGAAGGTGGCATACATTTCATCCAGCGCTTCCTGCACAAAGCCGTCGATCTGGCTGGCCGTGCCGGTTATCCTGCCGCTGCTGGCGGCGCAGCCACCCAAAGCCAGGGTGCCGGTGGCCAAAAAACTGCGTCTGGTGAGGGTTTTCATCGGGGTCTCCTGCTCAATACTGCCAAAATCCGGTCTGCTGCCGGTTGGGGCATGTTTAGCACATGGCCACTAAATGTGCCAGAGGGCGCATATATATAGGCGCTACTCCGCCAAAAGCGCCGCCACGCGCGGGGCGAAATAAGTGAGCACCCCGTCACAGCCCGCACGCTTGAAGCCCATCAGCGATTCAAGCATCGCCTTTTCCTCGTCGATCCAGCCCCTACCCCCCGCTGCCATGATCATCGCGTATTCACCCGAAACCTGATAGGCAAATGTCGGCAGCCCGAATTCCGCCTTCACCCGCTGGCAGATATCCAGATAGGGCATGCCGGGCTTGACCATCACCATATCCGCCCCCTCAGAAATATCCCGCGCCACCTCGCGCAGGGCTTCGTCTGCGTTGCGCGCATCAATCTGATAGGTGCTTTTATCCCCCTTCAGCGCGCCGCTCGCCCCGACCGCATCGCGAAACGGGCCGTAAAACGCGCTGGCGAATTTGGCGGAATAGGCCATAATTGCCACATCGGGAAAATCATGCGCCTCCAGTGCCTGCCGGATAATGCCGATGCGGCCATCCATCATATCTGACGGGCCAAGGATATCCGCCCCCGCCTCGGCCTGCACCAATGCCTGCTTTTCCAGCGCCATCAGGGTTTCGTCATTCACCACCACCCCGTCGCGCACCAAGCCGTCATGGCCCATCGAATTATACGGGTCCAGCGCCACATCGAGCATCACCCCGATGCCCGGCACCGCCGCCTTGATCGCGCGCGTGGCACGGTTGACGAGGTTTTCAGGGTTAAACGCCTCTTCGCATTCCGGGGTTTTGTGCTGCGCCTTGGTATAGGGAAACAGCGCAATGCAGGGGATGCCAAGCGCTGCCGCCTCGTTGGCCGCCCTCACCGCCTCATCGACCGACAGCCGGTTCACCCCGGGCATGCTGGCCACCGGCTCGACCACGCCTTCACCCTCGCGCACAAAAATCGGCCAGATCAGGTCATCGGCGGTGAGCGAGCTTTGGGCCACCATATCGCGCATCCAGCCGGTGCGGCGCAGGCGGCGGGAGCGGTTGAGCGGGAAGGGGGCAAATGGGCTGGGCATCGGATCTCCTCAAATGTTACCCGATCAGCCTTGCCACAAAGCCGAGTGATGCCTCAAGTAAAATCACCCAACAAGCGGTTGCAATTTTCAATCAGGCTCTTAGGTTGGGCCTTCTGCAAGATGGAGAGCATATGCCCGGGCTTGAGCTGATTGAAACCACCAGCTACTGGAATATCTGGTATTGGATCGTGACGGTTGTTGCCTGGTCGATGAACTCGCACTGGACGCTGGGCGTGCCCCATGATGCCATCCGCCAGGCCGATCGAAAGGGGGGCGATTTTGCTGAGCATTGTGACCTGCAAGCCCATATAAACGCCCGCCGCCTGATCTATTATGTTGACCTTGGCGGCCCTTATTACATTGCCTTTATCTGCTTTTTGCTGGCCTTGCTGGCGGGCTGGGGGTTTTATTGGGGCTATGAACTGGCGCAGGCGGTTTTTCTGCTGGCGGCACCGCTGTTTTTCTCCTCGCTGTTTACGATAAAACTGGCTTACCGCATTCAGGACGAGGCCCTGCAGGGCGAGCCATTGCGCAAAGCCCTGAAGCGCCGCCGCATATGGAATCAATTCATCGGCATGGCGGCGATCACCATCGCGGCGATGGCGGCGATTTATCATTATGTCGTGATCAACAATTACTTCATGCCCACGGGTGCCTTTGCCCCGGCCGGGTTTCAATGAGCCTCCCCCTGCCAGAAGGCCATGTCAGGCTTGGCGGCGCGCCTGCGGGCTATGATGCCCGGATATTGGCCGAGACCATCACCCGCGCATCTGGCCCGGTGCTGTGCATCCTGCGCGATGACCGCCAACTGGCCGCCATGCGCGAGGCGCTTGGCTTTTTTGCCCCCGATCTGCCGGTTCATGAGTTTCCGGCATGGGATTGCCTCGCTTATGACCGTATCTCGCCCAACACCGATATCTCGGCGCGCCGCATGGCTTTTCTGGCGTCTTTTCACAATGGTGTAAGCGGCGCATGTGCGGTGTTGACCACGCTCAACGCCGCCCTGCAAAAAGTGCCGAGCCGCGATGTGATGCGGGCCTCGGCTTTCAGTGCGAAAGTCGGCAAGCAGATCAATGTCGAAAAACTCTACGCCTATCTCGAGCGCGCCGGTTTCACCCGTGCGCCCTCGGTGATGGAGCCGGGCGATTACGCCGTGCGCGGCGGGTTGATCGATATCTACCCCCCCGGCAAGACCGGCCCGATAAGGCTTGATCTGTTTGGCGATGTGCTTGACGGCGCGCGGCGGTTTGACGCCATCAACCAGCGCAGCATCGAAAAGATCAGCCATATCGAGCTGGCCCCGGTTTCCGAGGTGGTTCTGGACCCCGAGAGCATCCAGCGTTTTCGCAGCAATTACCGGCACGAGTTTGGCGCGGCCGGGCGCGATGACCCGCTTTATGAGGCGGTATCCGAGGGCCGCAAACATCAGGGGCTGGAGCATTGGCTGCCCTATTTTTACCAGCATCTCGATACGCTGTTTGATTACCTGAGCGGCGTGCCGGTGGTGCTGGCCGAGCAGATCATGGCCCAGGCCGAGGCGCGCTGGAATGCGGTTTCGGAGCAATACACCACCCGCAAGATGGCGGTGGATGACAAATCCCACCTCGCCACGGTTTATAAACCGGTGCCCCCCGCGCAGCTTTATCTGGCACCGGCGGCATTTGAAGCCGCCCTTGCCGGGCGCGCCGTGCGCCAGCTTGCCAGCGGCCCGCAGCCCAGCGGCCCCGGCGTGGTGGATATGGGCGGGCGCATCGGCCGCAGCTTTGCCCCCGAGCGCCAGCAGGAAGAAGTGAGCCTTTTTGGTGCATTAGCTGATCATATTAAAGCTAAACGCAAATCCGGCCATGTGGTTCTGACCAGCTATTCCGCTGGCTCTCGCGCGCGTTTCGCCGCGCTGCTGGAGGATAGCGGCGTTGAGGGTTTCAAGGATATCCCCCATTTCCAGGATCGCGGCAAAGGGGCCTTGAGCCTCGCCATCTGGGGGCTGGAGACGGGGTTCGAGGCCCGGCTTGAAACGGGTGGGCTGACGGTGATTTCCGAGCAGGATGTGCTGGGTGACCGCCTGATCCGCCCCGCCCGCAAGCGCCGCAAGGCCGAGAATTACCTGACCGAGGCGCAATCCCTCACCCCGGGTGACCTGATTGTGCATATCGACCACGGTATTGGCCGCTATCTGGGGCTGGAAACCATCGCCGCCGCCGGGGCACCTCATGAGTGTATCGCGCTGGAATATGCCGGTAATTCAAAGCTTTACCTGCCGGTGGAAAATATCGAACTGCTCTCGCGCTACGGCCATGAGGAAGGGATGCTCGACCGGCTGGGCGGCGGCGCGTGGCAGGCCAAAAAGGCCAGGCTCAAAGAGCGTATTCGCGAGATGGCCGACAAGCTGATCCGCGTCGCTGCCGAGCGCGCCCTGCGCAAGGGCCGCATTTTTACCCCGCCCGAAGGGCTGTGGGGTGAGTTCTGCGCCCGCTTTCCCTATAGCGAAACCGACGACCAGCTCAACGCCATCGAAGATGTGCTCAATGATATGGCTTCGGGCCAGCCGATGGACCGGCTGATTTGCGGCGATGTTGGTTTTGGCAAAACCGAAGTGGCGATGCGGGCGGCATTTGTCGCGGCGATGTCCGGCGTGCAGGTGGCGGTGATCGCCCCGACCACGCTTTTGGCCCGGCAGCATTTCAAAAGCTTTTCCGGGCGGTTTCGCGGCCTGCCGGTGCAGGTGCGGCAGATGTCGCGCTTTGTGGGGAGCAAGGAGATGGCCCGCACCCGCGAGGGGCTGGCGCGCGGCGAGGTGGATATCGTCATCGGCACCCATGCGCTTCTGGCCAAAAACATCCGGTTTACCAATCTGGGCATGATCGTGATCGACGAGGAGCAGAAATTCGGCGTGGTGCATAAAGAGCGCCTGAAAGCGCTTAAATCCGAGGTGCATGTGCTGACCCTTTCCGCCACGCCCATTCCGCGCACCCTGCAAATGGCGCTTTCGGGGGTGCGCGAGTTGAGCCTGATCGGCACCCCGCCGGTGGACCGCCTCGCCATCCGCACCTATGTTTCGGAGTTTGACCAGGTGAGCATCCGTGAGGCGCTTTTGCGCGAGCATTATCGCGGCGGGCAGAGCTTTTATGTGGTGCCAAGGGTGAAGGATATTGCCGAGATCGAGGATTTTCTGCGCCAGCAGGTGCCGGAGGTGAAATTCGCCATTGCCCATGGCCAGATGGCAGCGGGCGAGCTGGATGACATCATGAACGGTTTTTATGACGGGCAATATGATGTGCTGCTGGCGACCACTATAGTCGAAAGCGGCCTTGATATCCCTGCTGCCAACACCCTTATTGTGCACCGCGCCGATATGTTTGGCCTGAGCCAGCTTTACCAGATCAGGGGCAGGGTGGGCCGCTCCAAAATTCGCGCCTATGCCTATTTTACCACCAAGCCGCGCAAGCCGCTTACCGTGCAGGCCGAAAAGCGCCTCAAGGTGCTTGGCGCGCTTGATAGCCTCGGTGCGGGCTTCACCATTGCCTCGCAAGACCTCGATATCAGAGGCGCGGGCAATATTTTGGGTGACGAGCAATCCGGGCAGGTGCGCGAGGTGGGTTACGCGCTTTATCAGGAGATGCTGGAAGAGGCGATTGCCAGAATGAAGGCGGGTGAGCTTGAGGGGCTGTCGGATACGGATGAGCACTGGGCGCCGCAGATCAATCTTGGCGTTCCGGTGCTGATCCCGGATGATTATGTGGCTGATCTGGATGTGCGGCTCGGGCTTTACCGGCGCTTATCCGGGCTTTCGGGCAAGGTGGAGCTGGAAGGGTTTGCCGCCGAGCTGATCGACAGGTTTGGCAAGCTGCCCGGCGAGGTCAAAACCCTGATGAACATCGTGCGGATCAAAACCGCCTGCCGCAAGGCCGGTATTGCCAAGCTGGATGGCGGGCCAAAAGGGGCAACCATCCAGTTTCATAATGACAAATTCGCCAACCCGCTGGGGCTGGTTGAGTTCATCCATGCGCAAAGCGGCCAGGCCAAGGTGCGTGATAACAAAATCGTGGTGCGCCGCGACTGGCCCAATAATGCCGCCAAGATCAAGGGCGCGTTTTCCATCGCGCAAGATCTCGCCAAGCTGGCCAGGGCCTAAGCGGCCCTTGCTGCTGCCCCGTAGCGGATCACCAGCAAACAGCCCAGCCCCAGCGAGGCAATACCACCCACCAGCGGCAGGGTGGTGCCATTATATAGCAGGCCCAGCGGCACGCCAATGGCTACGGCAATCAGGGTTGAAATCGCGCCAATGATCGCCGCTGCAATCCCGGCATTTTTGCCCATCGGCTCCATGGCCAGCGCATTGACATTGCCAAATACCAAACCAACGCTGAAAAACGCCAACACCCCCCATGCCAGAAAAACCCACAGGCTCTCGGCGGTTGGAAAGAGCGCGATCAGCCCGGTATAAACCAGCGAAAACCCAACCAGTGCCATGACCCCGCCCGTGAGCAGTTTCTGCATGCCAAAGCGCATGACCAAGCGCGCATTGAGCACCGCCGCCGCCCCGACGGCCAGCGACATAATGGCAAAATAAAGCGGAAAAAGCGTGCCGGTGCCAAAAATATCGGTAAATATCTGTTCGGCATAGCTGAGATAGACCACAAAACCGGCAAAATTAAGCCCCGCCACCCCGGTAAAAGCCATGGTTTGCCGGTTGCGAAACACCACCCCCACCCGGCGGCCCAGATCTGCCCATGAAAAAGGCTTGCGGGATATAAGGGTCTCGGGCTGGCCAAGCGCCATCCAGAAAAAGGCAATCAGGCCAAACAGGATAAAGGCCACAAAAATCGTCTGCCAGCCCCAGGTGAGCATCACCACCTGCCCCATCAGCGGGGCCAGCGCCGGCACTAAAATAAACACCGCCATGACAAAGCTCATCACCTGCGCCATCTCGCGGCCCTTGTAAAGGTCGCGCACCATGGCAAGGCTGGCCGTGCGCGGCCCCGCCGCCCCCAGCCCTTGCAGCAGCCGCCCGGCCAGCATGGTCTCAAAATTCGGGGCCAGCAGGGAAACCGCGCTGCCCAGTATAAACAGCGCCAAGCCAAGCAGGATGGTCGGCTTGCGGCCGAGGTAATCCGATAGCGGGCCAAAAACCAGCTGCCCAAACCCGATGCCCAGAATAAACACCGATATGATCAGCTGCACGCGATTGGCCCCGGTCAGGCCAAGTGCGCGGCCGATTTCGGGCAGGGCGGGCAGCATGGCGTCCGTGCCAAAGGCAACCAGCGAGATCAGCATCGCCACAAGCGCTATAAAGCGGATGTTCATTGCCGGGCGGCTTTAATCGCGTTGATCTCGTCAATCAGGTCCAGCCAAAAATCAGTCTCGCGCGCGCCGGTCACCACATATTGCCCGTCAATCAGAAAGGTCGGCACGCCCTTTACCCCCATTTCCCGCGCCTTTTCATCCTCGGCGCGGGTTTCGGCCGTATCGGAATCCGAGGCCAGCAGCCGCTCTACAAGCTCGCGCTCCATACCCGCAGCTTCGCCGATATCGGCAAGGATTGCCGGGTCGGAAATATCCGAGC
>WFQA01000264.1 GCA_015487255.1 Paracoccaceae bacterium
ACCCATAACGGGCTGTCGGGGAAACGGGCCTCCATCGCGCGCTGCGCTGCGTTTTGGTCCTGCACCCCCCAATCCGCCATGGTGGCAGAGGAATGCCTTGGGTGACCCTTGGCGGATGCCCCGAAATCGCGGTAATCATAGGTGAGGCAGGCATAGCCTTGCGCCACCAGCCATGTGGTAAAATGGCGATAATAGCGCTGCGGCACACCGGTGGCTCCGTGCAAAACGATTGCGGCCTTTGGCGGCCTTTCTGGCAAAAACAGCCTGCCAGACAAGGTTGCCCCATGAGATGTAATTTCTATAATTTCAGCATGTTGAGGCATATCTTTTCCTGACCCATCCAAAGGTTTTGGGCTTATAAGGGGCGCAAAGCCGCACCGAAATGGGCGAGTATCTCCGCAAAAATCTTCTGGGCATTGCGCTCTTTCTCCAAAGCACCGGTCCAGCCAGAGATCGAGAGCGCGCGTATATCGGCCCGTTGATCAAGGGCTTTGACGGCTTGCTTGATATGCGCTGCCAAAGGGCCACCCGGCACCGGATAATTGAAGGCATCACACTCTTGGGCATTCAAAATATCGGTATCAATATGCAGATGCACCGGGCCTGAAATGCTGGCCCTCGCCAGATCTTCGATTTTGATATGCCGGATGGAAGAGGCCCGAAGCGCCGCCTTTTCCAGCGGGTCGAGATCGCGGGCATCAACCAGAGTGATCTGCCGGTCCTGCAACGGCACCAGCCCGTTGGCCGCACACAGCCATTGCGGCCCGCGCCCCGAGAGCATGGCCAAAGGCATGCCCCCCAAAAAGCCCGATGGTGAAGTTTGCGGCGTATTGAAATCCCCGTGGGCATCCAGCCAGACCAAGCTGGGCGAAAGCCCCGATTGCTGCATCCCGGCCAGCACCGGCAGCGCGGCGCAACAATCACCGGCAAGGCTGACCGGACGCAGGTTTTGCCCGAGTTGCGCCACAACAAATTGCCGGATCGGTGCATGCAGGCGCCCCATGCTGCTGGCCGAGCGATCATCTGTCTTGGCGTGGTTGATCACCGCATCGGCTGGCGCAATCCCTGCCAGCGCCGGTTCGGGCTGCTCAAAAAAGCTTGGGGTGACGATCCAGCGGTTTTGCATCGGGCGCTCCAGTTTGCTCTGCATGCCTAGCATGGAATAATATCGCCAGCCAGCTTTTCCCACGCCCGGTTATCGCCTATACCCATGCCTATGATCCGTATCAACGAAAATATAACCCTGCAGGACTGGGAGCTGACCGAGAGCTTTGTGCGCGCCTCCGGCCCCGGCGGGCAGAATGTGAACAAGGTTTCCACAGCCGTTGAACTGCGCTTTGAAGCCGCCCGCTCGCCCAGCCTGCCAGGCGATGCCAAAGCGCGGCTCAAAAAGCTGGCCGGGTGGCGGTGGACGAAGGATGGCGCCATCATCATCACCGCTGAAAAGCACCGCACCCAGGCGCGCAACCGCGAGCTGGCCGAGGAAAAGCTGCGCGAGCTGGTGCTGCAAGCCCTGCACCGGCCCAAGCGGCGGGTGAAAACCCGGCCAACACTGGCCTCCAAGCGGCGACGGCTGGAGGGCAAGGCCCGGCGCGGGGATATCAAAAAACTGCGTGGCAAAAACATCGGGCAGGATTGATCTGCGTCAATACCTTTTCAAGGGTTTTCTGCGCAATATCACGCGAAAACAACAGGGAGCGTTCAATGCCCAAAACCACCCCGACAAGCGCGGCAGCCGAGGGCCGGCCCTCACCGCTCAGCCGGTTCGAGCAGGGGCAATACCCCTATTCCGACAAAATAAAACGCGCCGATTATGAAAAGCAAAAGGCGCTGTTGCAGGTCGAACTGCTCAAGGTGCAAAAATGGGTGGAGGAAAGCGGTGCCAAGGTTGTGCTGCTGTTTGAGGGCCGGGATGCGGCGGGCAAGGGCGGCACGATCAAACGCTTTACCGAGCATCTGAACCCGCGCGCCGCCCGGGTGGTGGCGCTCAACAAACCCACCGAGCGCGAGCGCGGGCAATGGTATTATCAGCGCTATATCGAGCATCTGCCCAGTTGCGGCGAAATGGTGTTGTTTGACCGCTCATGGTATAACCGCGCCGGGGTCGAGCGGGTGATGGATTTTTGCACCCCGCAGGAATATCTGGAATTCATGCGCGAAACCCCGGAGCTGGAGCGGATGTTTGCCCGCTCCGGTATCATGCTGTTCAAATACTGGTTTTCGGTCACCAAGGCCGAGCAGCGCCGCCGCTTTGCCAGCCGCGAGACCGACCCGCTGAAGCAGTGGAAACTCTCGCCGATTGACCGCGCCAGCCTGGACAAGTGGGATGAATATACCGAAGCCAAGGAGGCGATGTTTTTCTATACCGACACCGCTGACGCCCCGTGGACGATCATCAAATCCAACGATAAAAAGCGCGCCCGGCTCAACACGATGCGGCATTTTCTCTCCCAGATCCCCTACCCGGACCGCAATGTTGAAAACGCCCCCGCGCCGGACCCGAAAATTGTCGGAACAGCCAGCCATGTGATCGGGGCCGACAAGCATATTTTGGGGAAATCATTGCATCCCCATGCGCGGAAGGGCTAAATGGGCCACAGACGTTTTTAACGGGGTCGATTTGTGAAAAGCTGGATCAAACTGTTGGTGTTTTTGCCGCTGATGGGTTGTGTCGGGGTGCAAAGGCCCGCGCCGCTGGCGCCTGACATGCTGCTGGGCGAGCCGCTTTCCCGCTCCGCCGAGCGCGTGCCGCCCTTTGCGCGGCGCATTGCCCAGAGCGGCGGTATCGGGTTTGGCGGCGGCATTGCCGGGTTTGTGGTTGGCCGGGTGGTGACCAATACCCTGAACGCCGACGAGCGCGCCCGCTCGCGCATTGGCGAGGTGCCAACCCCGCAAGGGGTTGACCCGGGGTTGATCATTGAAAGCATGATCGCGGATTATCTGGTGGCCAATTTTGCCGCCCTGCCCGAGCTGACCCCGTTTTATGCCGATAGTGTGCGAGAAACCGGCAGCGCGGAGCGCGCGCCCAAAATGGTGGAGCTGGCCCGGCAGCGCGGCTTGAAAGGGCTGGTGATCGATGTGGTGGCGCTGGAGTTTTACGCCGACAGCACCGGGCGCAATCTCGGGCTGGTGGATGAAACCTTCCGCATTGTGGTCAGTGCCGAGATGAACCTTGTGGATATCGAGAGCGGCACGGTTTTGGCCTCGGGGCGTTGTGCGGGCAGCAATGAAAACCTGGCCAAGATCGAAGCCGCGGTGGAAGATGGCCCGCAACTGACCACCCTTCTGGCGCAAAAGGCGGCGGCAGCTTGCGCGGTGGAGCTGATCGAAACAGTATTGCAATAAGGCAAAGCTTATACAGCATTCCTATTTTTAAATTGCATTTCAGGCCATTTTGCCAAAGGCTAAGCCAAGCCATGTTTAACCGGGAGGGAATGATGAGAACACGCGCAGCTGTAGCATTTGAAGCAGGAAAGCAGCTGGAAGTGGTTGAGGTAAATCTGCAAGGCCCCAGGGCGGGTGAGGTTTTGGTGGAGATCAAAGCCACCGGTATTTGCCACACCGATGAATTCACCCGCTCCGGCGCCGACCCCGAGGGGCTGTTTCCGGCGATTTTGGGCCATGAGGGCGCGGGAGTGGTGCTGGAAGTGGGCGCTGGCGTGACCAGCCTGAAACCGGGCGACCATGTGATCCCGCTTTATACCCCCGAGTGCCGCGAGTGTGACTATTGCCTGAACCCCAAAACCAACCTTTGCCAGAGCATCCGCTCCACGCAGGGGCAGGGGCTGATGCCCGATGGCACCAGCCGATTCAGCCTGCTTGATGGCACGCCAATCCTGCATTACATGGGTTGTTCGACCTTTGCCAACCACACGGTTCTGCCCGAGATCGCGCTGGCCAAAATCCGCAAAGACGCGCCGTTTGACAAGGTTTGCTATATCGGCTGCGGGGTGACCACCGGCATAGGCGCGGTGATCAATACCGCCAAGGCAGAGATTGGCAACCGCTCGATTGTGTTTGGCCTTGGCGGCATTGGGCTGAACGTGGTGCAGGGGCTGCGGCTGGCGGGTGCGGACCAGATCGTCGGGGTGGACCTGAACGATGATAAGGCGAAAATGGCGCGGCACTTTGGCATGACTGATTTTGTCAACCCTTCCAAGGTGAGTGGCGACCTCGTGGGCCACCTCGTGGAGCTGACCGGCGGCGGGGCGGATTATACCTTTGACGCCACCGGCAATGTGGATGTGATGCGCACCGCGCTGGAATCAGCCCATAAGGGCTGGGGCGAGAGCATTATCATCGGCGTGGCCCCAGCGGGGGCCGAGATTTCAACCCGCCCTTTCCAGTTGGTCACGGGGCGAAGCTGGCGCGGCACGGCCTTTGGCGGCGCGCGCGGGCGCACCGATGTGCCCAAGATTGTGGACTGGTATATGGAGGGCAAGATCGAGATCGACCCGATGATTACCCATAAATTGAAACTGGAAGACATCAACAAAGGGTTTGATCTGATGCACGAGGGCAAGAGCATTCGGGCGGTGGTGGAGTTTTAGATATGCACAAGCCGCCAATTTTTGGAGAAATTCGGTTCTCTTGTCCTCACTGCGGAGCACTGGCGCACCAGTATTGGGCTTTAACTAGGCATCGAGAGGTGGCGAAGAATTGGACGCCGAAAGAACTTCACAACCCGTTGGCCCACATGTATGTTACCGGCATATCTGCGGCGGAGGCTCTAAAAAAAGTAATCGGCAAAAAAGTGACCCTTCATGATGATGAGGATCGAGGAAACACGCAACTTATTCGGAATTTACATTCGTCGCGATGTGACTCATGCGGAAATATAAGTATTTGGCTGCAAGAAAAGCTTGTTTATCCGGCTGCCGCACCTACGGGCATGGCTAATTTGGACATGCCCGCGCAAGTCAGAACTCTGTATGATGAGGCTGGAGCGGTTTTTCGAACCTCACCGCGGGCCGCAGCCGCTTTGTTGCGATTGGCTCTTCAACACCTTCTGATAGCTCTTGGAGAGAAAGGCGATAATATTTGTGAGGATATAAACAAACTGGTTGATAAGGGCTTGGATGCGGACATCGCACTAACTATGGACACAATCAGAATTGTTGGCAATGAATCTGCTCACCCCGGCATTATCAACGTGAATGAGGAGCCAGAGATAGCGGCTGTAATGTTTGAATTACTCAATGAAATTGTTAAAGACATGATTTCGAAGCCGATGCAAAAAGAGGCAATCCGAAAAATATTACCTAAAAAAAAGCGCGTGGAAATAGAGCGAAAACTTGCGAAACGTGATCGCGGAGATTCAAAATGAAAACCCTTTCCGAAAACGTGGCCTTTGGTGGCATGCAGGGCGTTTATAGCCATACCTCTGACGCCTGTAATTGCGAGATGACCTTTGCGGTTTACCTGCCGCCTGCGGCCAAGGAGGGGCCGGTGCCGGTGCTTTGGTATCTTTCCGGCCTGACCTGCACCCATGAAAACGCCATGGTCAAGACCGGCGCGCAGGCTTGGGCGGCCAAGGCCGGCATTGCGCTGGTTTTCCCCGATACCTCGCCGCGCGGTGAGGGCGTGGCCGATGACGAAGCGTTTGACCTTGGCCAGGGGGCGGGGTTTTATGTCGATGCCACCCAAAAGCCATGGGCGCCGCATTTCAGCATGTGGAGCTATATTCGCGAAGAATTGCCCAAGCTGGTTTTTCGCAATTTCAACCTGAACGAGCAAGCGCAGGGCATCACCGGCCACTCGATGGGCGGGCACGGGGCGCTGACCCTCGCGCTGAACCACCCCGAGCAATATATCTCCGCCTCTGCCTTTGCGCCGATTTGCAACCCGACCGGCTCTGACTGGGGGCGCAACCAGCTTTCCGCCTATCTGGGGCCGGATGAGGCCACTTGGGCACGCCATGATGCCAGCCTGTTAATGGCCCAACACGGGTTTCACAGCCCGGTTTTGATCGACCAAGGGGCCGCTGACCAGTTTCTCGGCCTGCTCAAGCCGGAAAAACTGGCCGGGGCCATGGCAACCAGGCGCCAGCCCGGCAGTTTTCGCATGCAGCCGGGCTATGACCATTCCTATTTCTTTGTTGCCAGCTTTATGGAAGACCATATCAGGCACCATGCCGAAATTCTGCACGCGATCTAGCGGGCGGAAACCGGCCCGCT
>WFQA01000265.1 GCA_015487255.1 Paracoccaceae bacterium
CTCCACCCAGGGGCGCGGTGGGCAGATCCTGTTCAATATTTCCAAACAGGCGGTCAACCCCGGCAAGGGGTTTGGCGCTTACGGCATCCCCAAAGCCGCCACCATGTTTTTGCTGCGCCAGTTGGCGCTGGAGCTGGGGCCGCTCGGGGTTAGGGTAAATGGTGTCAATGCCGACCGCATCCGCTCCGGCCTGTTGGATGAAGGTTTTGTGACCGCGCGCGCCAAGGCAAGGGGGGTGGACGAGGCAACCTACATGGCGGGCAACCTGCTGCGGCGCGAGGTTGAGGCCCATCATGTTGGCGCGGCTTTTACCGCATTGGCGCAAATGCAACGTACCACCGCCCATGTGATAACAGTGGATGGCGGCAATATCGAAGCGGCGCTGCGATAGCGGCGGATTAATCTGTCGCAAAACGGGTTGTATCCATATGAGGCATTGCGGCAGCATCCGCCTGTTTTATCACGCCTTTACGGTTTCAAGCACCTTTTCAAGATGCCAGACCTTGGAAACAATCTTCCAGCCATCTTCCCCTTTCACAAAGGCCAGATGGTCAACAAACACGTTCTCATGTGCCTGCAGGCGCAGCTTCACGCAGGCGCTGATCGGGGATAGCCAGTCGATGCATAATATCTCCTCCACCCGTTTTTGCCCGCGCCCGGCGGGCGAGGGGCGGCTGGCCACATCAGCCCGAAAGCTGGCAATCGGATCAACAAATATCTTGCCTCCATCCGCATCAAACAGGCTGGAGCCTTGGTGAAATACCGCGTCAAGCTTCTCCACATCGCAAAAATAAATCGCGTCGAGATAGGTCTCCACCGCAGTCAATAATTCTTTGGTCTTGTTCATGGCCATCTCCTTTTGCTTGAGTTTATTTTGAGCTGGGCCTGGCGTAAATGACAAGGTATGTTAAGTTTACGCCAAAAGGATATCTGAATGCACAAGGTAAAGGCACTGATCTATGACGGGCTTTGCACTTTCGAATTTGGCATTGCAACCGAGCTTTTCGCCTTGCCGCGCCCGGAATTTCCCGACTGGTATGATTTCCAAACCATTGCGCTGGACATGGATATCCGTGCCATGGGCGGGCTTGCCATTCGCGCAGGGGCAAACCTGCAAGCGCTGCGGGATGCCGATACAATCATTCTGCCCGGTTGGCGGGACCGCAGCGAACGCCCGCCCGAACCCCTGCTCCATGCGCTGCAACTGGCCCATGCGCGCGGCACCCGGTTGTTCTCCATTTGCTCGGGGGTTTTTATTCTCGCCGCTGCGGGTTTGCTCAGGGGCAAATGTGCCACAACCCATTGGCAGCACAGCGATTATTTGCAGTCGACCTACCCGGATATCAACGTTTCGGCCGATACGCTTTATATCGAGTCGGATAATATCATCACCTCGGCGGGCAGCGCGGCGGGGATAGATGCGGGTTTGCACATTATCCGGCAAGATCACGGCAGCGCAGTGGCAAATTCGGTGGCCCGCCGCTTGGTGCTGCCGCCGCACCGCGATGGCGGGCAGGCGCAATTTGTCCCGCCCATCCGGCCGCGTGGTGGCAAACCGATGGCGGGGCTGGTGGATTGGGCAAGGCAAAACCTGCACCAGCCGCTCACGGTTGCCAGACTGGCTGAAAAGGCTGGCATGAGCGAGCGCAATTTCCAGCGTCGCTTTAGCGCCGAGCTGGGCAACTCGCCCATGGCCTGGGTGCAACGCGAGCGGTTACTTCAGGCCCAAACCCTGCTGGAAACCAGCAAGGCCCCGCTCAAGGAGATTGCCCATAGCTGCGGCTATGACTCGCTGGATACGTTTCGTATCGCTTTCAAGCGCGAGCTGGGCACTTCTCCGACCGCCTACAGGATGCGATTTTCAAGGGTATAAAATAGACATGAGGCTTGGCTCCGGTCGTGCTTGCACGACCCGCGCCGACGAGGTGGCCCGAAGGGTCGCCGAGGAGGCGCGCGCCGCGGCGCTGCAGTAAAATATCCCGCCCTCACCGACAGAACTGCCTTTTCCTCTGCGGGGGTAAACCCCCACTCGGAAAAGGCACGGTTTTCAGCAAAGCTGAAAACACGGCTGGCCGGCGGCGGTGGCCTCGCTTGCGCTCGGTGGGCCCGGCCTGTGAAGAATGCGCAAAACGGGAAAGCTTGGCGGCCGGGTACCGTTGTCCGGGGTTGTCAATCTTCCTCTGGCAACACCAAATTAAGCACTATGGCGATGAGTGCAGTAGGCAATAGCCCCGAAGTAAGCAGGGTTTTACCAACACCGGGCACATATTGCACCGCCGTGGGCACAAGATTAAGCCCGATCCCCACTGCAAGCGATACCGCAATAATCACCATGTTGCGGCGGTTCATTCTCACATCGGCCAGCATGTTCAGCCCGGCGGCGGCCACCATGCCAAACATCACAATCACACCACCGCCAAGCACCGGCAGCGGCATGGAGGCAATAACCGCTCCGATTTTGGGGATGAACCCCGAGATGATCAGGATCACCGCAGCAATGCTCACCACATGGCGGCTCATCACCCCGGTCATCGCCACAATGCCAGCATTTTGCGAAAATGAGGTGTTGGGCAGGCTGCCAAACAACCCGCCGATCAGCGAGCCCAGCCCGTCAGCATAGGTGGCACCGGTGATTTCTTTGTCGGTGGCTTGCCGCCCGGCCCCGCCCTGGGTGGTGGCATTGGTGTCGCCCACGGTTTCAATTGCGGAGATAATAACGACGAGTACTATCGCGATGGTCGCACCGAGGTCGAATTTGAAGCCAAACGGCATGAATTCGGGGGCGGCGACTACAGCTGCATTGCCCACGGCGGCAAAATTTACCAGCCCGGTGGCAAAGGCCACCACATAACCGGCAATCAGGCCGATCAGAATACCCGCAGCTGAAAGCATGCCCCTGGTATAGAACTTGACCCCAAGTGCCACCACAATCACCGTGAGTGCAGGGAACCAATGCGCCCAGGAGCCAAAGCTCTCGGCCTCCATCTGGAATTTGGCCGCACCACCGGCGGCGTATTTTATCCCAACCGGAATCAGGTATAAGCCGATGGAAAGGATCACCAGCCCGGTGACTAGCGGCGGAAACAAGAACCGCAGTTTTGAAATAAAGCTGCCAAGCAGGAAATGCACAACGCCGCCAATAATTACCGCCCCCATCAGCACATCCATGCCCTGGGTGGCGGCAACGGTCATCATGATAGAGACAAAGGCAAAGCTGGTGCCTTGCATGATCGGCAACCTTGCGCCAACCGGGCCGAGGCCCACGGTCTGGAACAGGGTGGCAACACCCGCAAACAGCATTGCCATTTGCACCATATAAACCTTTTCATCGCTGACAAAGGCAAAGCCCGCCGCCCCGGCAATGATGATCGCGGGGGTGACATTGGAGGCAAACATGGCCAAGACATGCTGGATACCCAGCGGGATCGCCTTGTGTATGGGCGGGGTTAGGTTCGGGTCGGCATATTCACTGGTGGTTACATCTGACATTTTGTCCCTCATTGGTTGATCGCGCTCTTCTGGCGCATTTATTCAGTGTGACTAGAATGGCAGATATTGCAAGTATTTTATGATAAATACTAAATATGGTGTTGTGTTGCGCAAGTATTGTGCCGATTACCCGCAATATAAACCACTTCAATAGCGCGATCATCGCCCAGCATGATGGTGGGGAAAAGCTGCTCCCACAGGTTTTTGGCGCGCTTGGCCCGCTGGGTGATCACCGGGGTGGAGGCGAGGTTGAGCACCACGATATCCGCCTCATGCCCCGCTTGCAGATTGCCGATCCTGTCCGCCAGATGCAGGGCCTCGGCGCTGCCAAGGGTGGCCATGTAAAGCAGTTGCGCCGGGTGGATGGCATCATTGCGCAACTGGCCGATCTCGTAAGCGCTGGCCATGGTGCGCAGCATCGAAAAGCTGGAGCCGCCGCCAACATCAGTAGCCAGCCCGGTGCGGATGCCCAGCGCCTGGGCGCGCGTGGCATGAAACAGCCCCGAGCCGATGAAGGCGTTGGAGGTCGGGCAATGGGCAATGCTCGCCCCCGCATCGCGCAGCGCATCCCACTCGCGGCTTGACAGGTATATAGCATGGCCCATCACCGCCCCCGGTCCGAGCAGGCCGAAATGTTGGTAAACCGCCAAATAATCATCATGTTCAGGGAAAAGCTCTTTCACCCATGCCAGTTCCTCGTGCTGCTCGCTTAGATGGGTTTGCAGCACGCAATCGGGGTGCTCGGCCCAGAGCGCGCCGGTGGCCTCGAGCTGCGAAGGGCTGGAGGTGGGCGCAAAGCGCGGGGTGATGGCATAGGAAAGCCGGTCGGTGCCGTGCCATTTTTGCAGCAGGGCTTTGCTTTCGTCATAGCTGCTTTGCGCGGTGTCGCGCAGGTTTTCGGGGGCGTTTCTATCCATCATCACCTTGCCGCCAAGCATGCGCAAGCCGCGCTTTTGGCTGGCCTTAAAATAGGCGTCCACGCTTGCGGGGTGGGTGGTGCAATAGGCGCAAGCGGTGGTGATGCCGTTGCTCAGATTGAGGTCGAGATAGGTTTCGGCCACCTGCGCCGCATGGGCCGGGTCTCCAAAGCGGGCTTCCTCGGGGAAGGTATAGGTGTTGAGCCAGTCGATCAGCCGCTTGCCCCAGCTGGCGATGATCGCGGTTTGGGAAAAATGCGCGTGGCTGTCGATAAATCCCGCCATCAGCAGGCTATCGCCGTGGCAGGTGATTTTGGCTTGCGGGTGGGCGGCTTTCAGGCTGTCTGCCTCCCCCACGGCAATAACCTTGCCCGCCTCGATCAGCACCGCGCCGTGCCGGATATGCTGCACGGCCTCTTTGATGGGCATGTGCCAGGGGTTGCCGCTGAAACTCAGGGTCTGGCCAAGGAGGAGCTGTTTCATTTGTCGCCTTTTTCTGTTTCATCCTTTCTTTCAAATTGCCAATGCATTTGCAATTCAATTGCGCTAGGTTGCGCCCAAAGAAGGGGGGTGGACCATGACCGAACATACCCATGATTTTCCGAATGAAGATGATTACGGCCTGAATGTATCGCTGGTCGAGGCGGTGCGTGCGGCGGTGTCAAACGGCGCGCAGCAGCAGCTCATCGCGCTGCTCGAGCCGCTGCACGGGGCCGATATTGCTGATATTCTGGAGCAGATCAGCCCTTCTGAGCGCGAGGCGTTGCTCACCCTCTGGGGCCGCGAGATTGATGGCGAGGTGCTTTCCGAGCTGGAAGAAGGCGTGCGCGACGAGGTGATGCGCGACCTGCCGGATGATCTGCTCGCCGAAGCGGTGCGTGATCTCGAGACCGACGATGTGGTTTATCTGGTCGAGGATCTCGACGAGCCGCAGCAGGAAAAGCTGCTGGAAAAGCTCGATGATGCCGACCGGGTGGCGGTGGAGCAGGCGCTGACTTACGGCGAAGATACCGCCGGGCGGCTGATGCAGCGCGAGATGGTGGTCGCGCCCGCGCATTGGACGGTGGGCGATGTGATCGACTATATGCGCCAGGCCGAGCACCTGCCTGCCAGCTTTTATGATGTGATCGTGGTGGACCCGATGATGCACCCGGTTGGCGAGGTGCGCCTTGCCGCCATCATGGGCGCGGCGCGCGAGGTGCCGATTTCCGAGTTGATGGAAAAGGATTTCCGCACCATCCCCGTGGATCAGGATGTCGAGGATGTTGCCTATGCTTTCAACCAGTATCACATGGTCAGCGCTCCGGTGGTGGACAGGGAAGGGCGGTTGGTGGGGGTAATCACCATTGACGACGCCATGGAGGTGCTGGAAGACGAGGTCGAGGAAGACATGAACCGCCTTGCGGGCGTGGGGGATGAGGACCTTACGGATAAGGTCTGGCGCACGACCAAGGCGCGGTTTCCGTGGCTGGCGGTCAATCTTGCCACCTCTATTCTGGCTTCCATCGTGATCGCGCAATTCACCGATGTGATCGAGGCGATTGTGGCGCTGGCGGTGCTGCTGCCGATTGTGGCTTCGATGGGGGGCAATGCCGCCACCCAAACCCTGACCGTGGCGGTGCGGGCAATTGCCACGCGGGATCTGACCCCTTCAAACGCTCTGCGCATCGTGTTGCGCGAAACCCTGGTGGGGCTGGCCAACGGGCTGGTTTTTGCGGTGATCATCGGTATTGTCGGCGTGGTCTGGTTTGGGGATGTGATGCTGGGGGTGGTGCTCGGGCTGGCGATGGTTGGCAACCTGCTGGTGGCGGGCATGGCGGGGATACTGGTGCCGATCACGCTGGACAAGCTCGGGGCCGACCCGGCGCTGGCTTCGGGGGTGTTTGTAACAACGGTCACGGATATTGTCGGCTTTTTCGCCTTTCTGGGGCTGGCGGCGCTGATGCTTTTATAGGGGGTGCGATGCGGATCGGGATTTTGATTTTTAACCGGGTGGAGGAGATGGATTTCGTTGGCCCGCTTGAGGTGCTGGCCTCGGCACTGGAAGGGCGGCAGGGGTCGGTGCAACTGATTGCGCCGAGCCTGGATGCCGTGACCTGTGAAAAGGGCATGCGGGTGCTGCCTGATGTGGCATTGGCTGATGTGGAGGCGCTGGATCTGCTGCTGGTGCCCGGAGGCAGCGGCGCACGGCAGGAACTGAAACATCCGGAATCCGTGGCTTGGCTGCGAAAGATCAGCCCGGGGTGCCAATGGGTAAGCAGCGTCTGCACCGGGTCGTTTTTGCTGGTTGGAGCCGGGGTGGCCGAGGGGCGGCGGGTCACCACCCATCACCGGTTTACCAGGGCTTTGGCCAAAATGGATAAGGCCGAGGTGCTGGAGGGGGCGCGCTTTGTGGTTGATGGCAATCTGGTGAGCGCGGCGGGGGTCAGTTCGGGCATAGAGATGTGCCTGTGGCTGGTGGAGCAAATGTTTGGAGCCGCAGCAGAGACGGAGGTGAAGGATTATATCGCCTATGATGTGCCGCCACGCGGCAGCGAGATATTGAATGGCTGAAACACCGCAAAAGGGGAAGCTTTTGCGCCCGGTCGATGACGAGGCGCGGGCATTGGCACGCGGGCTGCTGGCAGGGGCCCGTTTCGGTGCGCTTGGCGTCATGCAGGATGGCGCGCCATTTGTAACCCGTATAGCGCTTGGGCTGGATGCGGGGCCGAATTCCGGGCTGGTGTCGCTGGTCTCAACGCTTTCGCAACATACCTCAGCGCTGAAAACCGAGCCGCGCTGCTCGCTGCTGGTCGGCGAGCCGGGGCCAAAGGGTGACCCGCTGACCCACCCGCGCCTGACCGTGCTGGCGGCAGCGGAGTTTGTGACAAAGGATGCAGGGTTGCGCAAGCGCTGGCTGGAATATCACCCCAAGGCAAAGCTCTATATCGGTTTTTCGGATTTTGGTTTCGTGCGCTTTGATGTGCGAGAAGCATTTTTGAATGGCGGTTTTGGCTATGCCTGCAAGCTGGATGCTGCTGATCTGGGCTTGCGGTAGCGGCGCGTTTGCCATTGCGCTTGCTGTGGTGTTCTCCCCGCGCCGCGTCTCATCCTCTGCGTTTGCCATGGCATTTTCAGGGGGTGAATGGCGCTTGCGCCAGAGGGGGATGAAATCCCCCTGCCGATGCGAAGCGAGGCCAAGCCCAACGGGAGGTGGCTTTTTGCGCAGCAAAACGACGCCGACGGGCGGGAGGCGTTGGAGTTGGGTGTGAAGGTTAAAGTAATCCCATCAGGCGGGCCTTGTCTCCATTGTTACCGGCATTGCCCAAAACCTCGGCAAGCGCCTCAATGGAGGCAACCGAATGGCTGGCACAAAAGCTGTCCACATGCGGCAGCAGGGCTTTTACGCCCGCAGCTTTGGGGGTGAAGCCCTCCCAGCGCAGCAGCGGATTTAGCCAGATCAGGCGGCGGCACGAAAGTTGCAGCCGCTCGGCCTCCTTGGCCAGCAGGGTGGCGTCGTCGCGGTCCAGCCCGTCGGTGATCAGCAGCACCACCGCCCCTTGGCCCAGCGTGCGGCGGGACCAGTCGCGGTTGAAGGTGTGCAGGCTTAGCCCGATGCGGGTGCCGCCTTGCCAATCCTGCGCTTGCAGGCCGGCGGCTTTGAGGGCGCTGTCCACGTCACGGTCTTGCAAGTGCCGGGTGATATTGGTGAGCCTTGTGCCAAAGGTAAAGCTGTGCACTTTGGCCCAGCCCGCCCCCTTGGCCTGGCTGGCCGCGTGCAGAAAATGCAGCAGCATGCGGCTATAGCCCGACATCGAGCCGGAAATATCGCAAAGCGCCACCAGATTGGGGTAGTGCTGTTTACGTTTGCGCCGCTTGATGCTTTGCAAATCCCCCCCGGTCCGCATGGCGGCTTTGAGCGTGGCGCGCCAATCGGGCCTTGGCCCATGCAGGGCGGGAGTGCTGCGGCGGCTGGCGATCGGCCTGACCGGCAGGGTGATCTCGGCAATGGCACGCCGCGCGCGGGTCAGCTCTTCGGCGGACATCTGCTCGAAATCCTGCTGCTTGAGTTTTTCGCTGGTGGAAAAGCTGAGCGTGGCGTTGAATTCGACCTCCTCGCCTTCCTCGGGCAGGTCGGGCAGTGCCTGATTGGCCCCGTGCAACAGCGCCTCGGTGGCGCGGCGTTCACCGTCTTTCTTTTTTGCAGCCTCGTTTACGCCGCGCAGGGTTGGCCGCAGCATCCCCATCATATGTTCCAGAAATTGCGGATCGCGCCAA